>JAQGMX010000407.1 GCA_028292145.1 Variovorax sp. | reverse complement strand
TCAAAGTGCCTGTGCCGCTCTTCGTGAACCCCCCGGCACTTGCCCCGTTTCCGATCACGCCGGGAATCGTGTGACTGCCGGCAATGGCGAACCCCGCGGTGCCCGACAGCTTCATTCCCATGTTGGCGCTGACCGTGCTGGAGCCGACGGACGACAGCCCCAGCGTCCCTCCGTTGTTCAACGTCAGGAAGTCGGGCGTCAGCGAAGCGGGTACTGGCATTTTGTCGCCGCCCCACCATTCAAGTGTTCCCGCGTTGACGGTCACCTTGCCGGAGAAAAAGTTGGTGAAGTTGGCGTCGGCAAGCTGCAACGTCCCCGCGCCGCTTTTCACCAGACTTCCGCCAGACGAAAAGATTCCGCTGTGCGACCCGTTGAAGTTCAGCGTCGTCCCTGCATTGACGATGTTGAGCGTATTGCTCCCAGATCGCATGTCTACCGGACGCAACGACCCGCTCGCGCTTGCGCCCGTGTAATCAATGCCGCCATTGGCCATCCGGATCGCTTCGGTGCCGTTGCCCCACGGACCGTCCGACGAATTCAGGTTCCAGTTCGGGACGGACACCGTCCCCCCGTTCACGGAGGTGATGCCGCCGAAAGTATTCGTGGCACTCAGGTTCAGCACCCCGGCACCGGTCTTGACGATGCTGCCCGGCCCGCTGATGACGATCGGAAACGGATAGGCCGCGCTGGCGTCGATGGTGAGCGTCGTTGCGGCGTTGGCAAGCGCCAACGTGCCGGCACCGTTGACCGCCGTCGCCGCGCCCAGCGTGCTCGCGCCGCCGGTCAGGGTCATCAGGCCTGCCGTCTGGAAAAAGATCGTGCCACCGTTGCCGTTCAGCGTGGGCACCGTCAGCGCACGGTTGTTGAGATTCAGGTTGCCGTAGCTGGCTGCGGACGTGCCAAGATTGAGGGCGCCGCCGATCGTTGCGTTGCCGCTGACCAGCGTCCAGGTGCTGGGCGCCGCAGTGCCGATGGTGACGTTGCCGCCGACGTTCGTCGTGGAGAATCCATGCAGATGCGCGCCGCTCGTTGCGCCGATCGAGATGTTGCCCGTGACGTTCAGACCATGAACCAGATCGCCCCAGCCGCACGTGGTGCCGGAATGCAACGTGAAGTTGGTCGTGACGCTAATGGTTCCACCTGTGTAGCAGGCGGCCATGTCGTAGAACTTGATGCTGTTGTACGTCGGGCTGAAGAAGCCGCCCCACTGGCCGGAGCCGTTCAGGACGATGTCGTCCGTCGCGACCGGGAACACGCCCTCGACCCAGTTGGATGGCGCGCCATCGTTGATCCACGGATAGCCGATGTCGGTGCGCAGCGTGCGCGTAGCGGCCTGGCTCTGTTGCACAGGCCCTGCCCATAGCGTGGCGAGCAGTACAGCAAAAGCGAGTCGCTTGAGCTTGAAAACGGAAGAAGTCATGTGATCGTTTCTTTGGGTGACCGGCTGTCGCGCATCACGGTTTCACCGACCCAGCGGGCGTTGGGACCACCGTCGCCATGACAGCGACGTCGAGTTCACGCGGGATCCCACGAGTTGCGGCATCGGTGGATGGCGGCATGAGAGCTACCTGCTGCACGAAGGCCAGCGCTTGCGAATCGACCGCGATCGCAATCTCCCGTGGTCCCTTCGCGCGCAATATCCGCCGCAGGCCGGCGGCCCTGGCCAGCCACAGGTTGCTGTGCGCCTCGTCCTTCGCCGCCTTCGAATCGCCATGACCCAAAGTCAGGCTGACCTTGCCGATGTGACCGATACCGAGCTGGTCAGCCAGCGCTTCCATGCGCTCCGTACCTTCCGGCGTCAGTTCCGCGCTCCCATCGACGAAGACATCGCCTTCTCGCCACTCGATGCGCGTCGGCAACGCCTGCCCGGCGCGCCAATCGGCCGGAATGACAGCGGTCGAAGTAAGAGCAGCCGGCGGCACATAGGCGACGGTCGGCGCAACAGGCACCCGCCCGTCCTCCTTCCCTAGCCCCAGCGTGTGTTCATCGAACTTGAATCGCAGCCTCAGATACGCCCCCTGGCTGGTGTGATCCGCCCCTGCAAGATCCGGATCGCGCAGCCCCAGCACATTGAATCCGGCCGACACCCACACGTTCTTCACCGCCTGGTAGCCGATCTCGAACCCCAGCGTGTTCTGTCGCGCGCCGCCGCGCCCGAACATCGTGCCGGCCTGCACGCTGGCATCCCAGTCGGTGGCGATGTCGCGGGTGTAGCGCAGGTGAACGAGTTGCGCCCAGTAGCGCGACGAAGCGATCGCGTCGTCGATGTCTGAAATCTTGGCTGCGTAGCGGCCGGTTACGACATCGCCGCGCTGCGGGTTGTAGTTGAGCAGGCCGCTGACGATGTGGGTTTGCTGCGTGCCCGGCAGGTTGCTGTGGGCGGAGACGCCGACCAGGTCGGGGGCAGCGCCGTCCGCGCCTGCCGCCACGCGCTGCATGCGGTGCTCGTAGCGCGCGAGGCCGTTCCAGCGGTCGCTCGCCGCCGGACGCCAGGCGAAGCCGAGTTGCTGGCGCGAGGTGAAGTCGCTGCCCGCGTTGTCGCTGCGCGTGTCGATCATGGTGGAGCGGGCTAGCGCGGTCCAGTCGCTGTCGAGCTTGTAGCTGACACCCAGGCCGACCAGCGCCGAATCCAGCTGGCTGGCCTTGCGCACCTCCAGCGCGCCGCTCAGGCGCCAAGGGCCGTTCGCGTATTCCGCACCTGTCGCGATGGCGGTGGCGTCGCCGACGGAGAGCGGGGCATTGGTGCCCGTCGCGGTCGTTGATTTTTGTTCGAATGCGCGCGTGTGCTCGAAGCCGGCGGTCAGGCGCAGGTTGTCGCTGGCCTTAAAGCTGTTGCGCACGCCGGTCGCGTTCTGGCCGGCGCCGCTGTCGCTGCTCATGCGGTACTCGTTGTAGACGCGGCCGCCTTCCATGTAGGCGCTGTCGATGCCGAACACGGTCGAATTGCCGGTGGCGGTACCGCCGAGGCTGGCGGTCTGTGCCAGCGTGGAGGCGAGTTCGTAGCGGCCGTAGAGGCGCGTCTTCTCGGTCAGCGCATAGGTGCCGCCGATGCCCAGCGCATGCCGGTTGCCGTCGCTCACGTCCTGCTCGGCTTCTGCGAACACCTGCGCCTGCGGAACGTTCGGCACCTTGGCCGTGAGGCGGGCCCGCCCGGTGGTGCTGCTTTCCGATCCGTTGGCCGTGCCGCTGGTTGCGCTGCCGTAGCTGCCGACCGAAGGCACGCCCGCCGCGCCGGTGCTCGACACCTGGCCATAGTCGAAGCTGCCGGCGGCGGTACCGCTGTAGTTGCCGTGGCGCAGGCCGACTTCGGCGACCAGGTCTTCGCTCAGCTTCTTCTGTATGGCGACGGAGATGCTGCGTCGCTCGGTTGCGGCGGCATTCGACGAGAGGCTGTTCAAGCTGGCCAGCTGCGCGCCGGAAAGCAGCTGCGCCTGCTGGACGACCTCGTCGCGGCTGCTCAAGCCCTCGGCACGCAGGTGCGTGGTGTCGTCGAGCTTGTAGTCGGCGCGCGCGGTGATCTCGGTGCGGCCAGCGGCGCTGGTGGCGGTCGGGTTGTCGAATCGGGTGTCGGTGTGCAGGATTTGCGCCTGCGCCTTGAGGTTGCCGCCGCTGTCGTGCCGCGCGCTCAGCCGCTGCGCGCCACCGCTGCCGCTCAGGTCCGATTCGGTCATCACGACTTCGCCGGTGACCACCGTGTTGTCGCCGAGCTTGGCAAGTCCGGTCGCGGCGACGAGGTTGCGGGCATTGGCTGGGTTGGCGTCACGCGCGGCCACCATGCCGAGCTGCACGCTGTCGCCGAATTTGAACTGCGCATCGGCACCGGCCACCAGGAACTGCACGCCGCCGTTGTCCACTTCGTACGTGACGCGGATGGACTGCGGATTGCCGCTGAGGTCGATCGATGGAATCGGGCTGACGAAGATCAGCCGTCCCGAAATCGGCTCGAAGCTGTAGTCCGAGAAGCGCGTCAGCTGCGTGCGCGAGCGCACCAGGTTCGGCTGGTTGCGGTCGCGCACCAGCAATTCGACGAGCTCGCTGTTGAGGCCGATGTCGCCGGCCCCGGCGCTGCGCAGGCTGTAGAACGACAGCCCGTTCGCAGCGATCTCCTCGATCTGCTGGGTCGCGCTGGTGCGGCTGGCATAGGAAACGACACGGGTGCCGTCGCTCTGGTATTGGTGCTTGACGCCGGTCAGCGCGCGCGTGATCTGGCTGAGTTCGCGGACTTCGGGGCTGCTGGCGGTGGTGAAGTCGCCGTACAGGAGGTAGGAGCGGTTCTTGTCGATGCGCACGTAGAGTTTCTGCGTGCTCTGGGCGTCGAATCCTTTCACCGAACTGTCGCCGTAGACGGGATACAGCTCGTCGGGGCGGATGTCGCGGAACAGCCGATCGCGCACGGTCTTGTCGGAATCGAAAGCCGTGGTCAGCAGGTACTCGCCCTTCACCGTGCCTTTGAAGTAGTAGGCGGCGCGCGCTGCCGCGCGGGCGTTGCCGGTCTGCTTGCTGAGGCCGGTGATCTCCGCTTCGAACGCGTTGGAGGCGCCGGGCGCATCGATCCGCGTGCTGCCGCGCTTGCGTAAATCGAGCACGCCTTCGACGATGCCGATGCCGCTCATCGGCTGCAGCGCGGGTAGGAAAACCAGCGTGGCATCGGTGACGATCGGGCCGGCGCCAGTGCTCGCGCGGATACGCACCGCGCCGGGCTCGGCGGGCGGCTGCAGGCGCAGGTCGGCGCTGCCGCCTTCGATGAACATCTGCACGCCAGGCTCGGCGGGGTTCAGGTCGTCGTTCAGCCACTGGCCGCGGTCGGTTTCCAGCGTTACGGCGGTGCGGGCGGTCACGGCGACGCCGTGGGCATCGGTCAGGCGCAACTGCACAACCACGGGTTGCAGCGGATCGGCGCGCAGGTCCGGCGGCGGTACGAACGCGATGCGACCAAGCTCGTCGGGCGCCGTGATCTTCAGTGCGGCGCCACCGCGCGCGTTGCCGAAGTCGTCCATCTCGACGAGTTCCAGCGCATTGACCCCGGCGCGCAGCACCACGCCGATGTATTCCCAGGCGCTGACGCCTGTCGAGGGCAGGCTGGCCTTCTTGCCGACCCGCGAGTCCGGTATCTGCTCGCCGTTCACCTTCAGGCGCAACCCGGCACCGAGCGGGCCCTTGACGCGCACGTTGATCGACCGCGACGCGACGACGTCGCCATCCTTGAATTCGATGAAACCCGGCTTCGCATCGAGACCGGGAACGACCGTCTCGAGATCGATGACGCTCGGTGCGGCGGATGGCATCAGCAAGCGTGCGCCTCTGGCATCCAGCGAGCGCAGGGCCAACGTGGCGTTGCCCGTCGGGTCGGGTGCCGACAGCGGCTGCAGCAGATTGCCGCTGCCCAGGCTACCCATACCGCCCATGCCGCTGGAAGCCAGCCGGTTCGGCAGCTGAATGAGCGGTTCTGCGACCGGTATCGTGCTGGCCACCGCCGCGCCGCTGGAAGACAGCGCGCCGGCCGCCGGCAGCGAACGCGCATCGCCGAGCGCCGTCGTCCGGTTGTCGGTCGTCAGGCGAGTGGCGACGGCGCCGACGACGATCGTCTCCGCCTTGGCCGCGCTTTCCCGGCGCGCCTTGACGATCTCGACCATGCCGGTGTCCTGGCAGTTGTCGACCAGGAAGTTCGCCTTGGCGAACTCACCTTTCTTGACGTCGACGAAGCGGCTGTCGGCGGCGCCGGCATTGCGGTGGTCCCACGGCGCGAGGCGGGCGCCGGCGGGTAGGGTGGAGGTGTCGAGGCGCAGCGCATGCGTCACCGGTTTGAGACCGTAGAGGCTCCATCGGCCCTCGGAATCGGTGATGACGCTGGTGCCGGTCTCCATGTAGAGACGCACCCCGGGAATGCCGAGCTCGTCGTCGCCGTCCTGCTCGCCGTTGCGGTTGCAGTCGAGGTGAACCTTGCCGAACGCGTAGGCCTCGTCGGAGAACACGCCGCCGCTGACGTAGACGCGCCAGGCGGAATCGTTGGACTGCACGCCGTTGGCCGACGCGCGGGCCCGGTTGATCGCTTCGCCGTTGGTCGTGGCGCCGATGCCGATGCGCAGCCGATAGCGCACGGCTGCCGTGGCGCCGTTGGTGAGCGTGTGCGCCGGATACGCGAAACGCAGCGCCGTGCTGCCGGCCGGATCGGCTGCCGGTTTGCCGTCGAAGCGCGTGCTGCCCTTGACGTAGGCGAAGCCGGGCGGAAGCGTGTCCTGCAGATCGACGCCGGTCAGGTCGCCGCCGCTGCGGTTGGTCAGTTGCAGCGCGTAATCGACGAAGTCGCCGAGCTCCGCCTTGGTCTTGTTGCCTTCTTTCTTGAGCAGCAAGCCGGTACGCACACCAGGCGGGTCGAGCGGCAGGTGGTTGTGGATCGCTTCGCAGGCGGTCTTCGCGCGCGGGTCGAAGCCGGTGCGCAGCACGCGGTAGTGATCGGTGCTGTCGTTGCCTTGCGGCGCGGTCGCCTGCGGCGCGACGAGCCCGCAGGTCGCGAAACGACCCGGCAGCGCAGGAATGGCGGCGGACGCGTTCAGGTAGCCGCTGCCCGGCGGTGGTTGCACGCTGACGCCGTAGTCGCACACGTCGGCGACGGGTGGCACATTCCAGTACAGCTGGTACTCCCCTTGAGCGTTCGTCTTCATCGACACGCTGCCGTCCGCTGCATAGGTGTAGCGGCCCGAGTCGCCTTGATAGATCTGGTCGGCCTGGATCGCAGCCGCCGGGCCGTTCTCGCAGGACTGTCGCACGAACCTGACGATGGCGCCCTCGATCGGCAGGCGCGTGACCGCGTCGTACACGACGCCCTGCGGATCCACCAGCAGAACATGCGACACGCTGGCTGCCGCACTGATCACCTGGCTTGCCGCCAGCGTGTTCTCGGCGAAGGCGGCGGCCCAGGCCTTGTTCTCGACCGATGTCCGAACCGCAGCGCTCTTGCGCTGGACGCGTACCGTAAAAGCTATTTCCTCGCTCTGGTCGACCGCCAGCGCGCGACTGCCGTCGGTCAGGCTGAGTGCGCCGGAGAGTGGTGCGCTTTGGGCCGCGTCCACCGATGCCTGCGCCGATGCGTCGCACGGCGCTCGGCCGGTGAATGTGGGGGCGATCCTGAGCACGCCCTTGCGCGCCACCGGCACGCCGACCAGTTGCCATGACGCGATGTTGGGCGCCGTCTGGCCGCCTCGCGCAAGACACTCGAGGTTGTCGATGACGCGCACGTTCGGCGCGCTCGCCCGGCCCTTGTTCGCGACCGACAGCAGGTAGTCGATCTCGAAGACGTCGTCCGCCACGCGGCGCGGGAGGCCTGCCGTCTTCACGATGCTCAGGCCTGCAAGCTGTGTCGGTACGGGGGTCGGCGACGCGTTATTGTTCGGGTTGCCGTCGCCGTCGGGGTCGGGGTCGGTGCCATCCATTGAGTCGTCGGTGACGGTAGGCGCCGTGTCGGGATTCCGAGCTGCCTGCGCAACCGCGCTGTTGAGCAGACTGACCTGGCGACCGCCCAGATGGACGCGCACGTCGTAGTCGACGACGAATTCGCCGCCGGGCGGCAGGAATCCACCGGCTTCGAGCAACCGCGCCTTGGCATTGACACCTCCCGTGAAGGCTGCCGATGCCTT
>JAQGMX010000397.1 GCA_028292145.1 Variovorax sp. | reverse complement strand
CGTGTTGGCGCAGGTGACGCTGGTGGTCGAGGGCGAGGAGGTTCAGGACCGCATCACCGAATCCATCGCCCGCGAGATCAAGACGCTGCGCTATGTCGGTCTCGACCAGATGGCGGCGCGCGCGGCGACCCGGAAGATCGTCGCGGCCGTGGTCCACACGCTGGGGGAGCTGTCGGAAGACCCGGCGCATCCGCTGCGGCAACGTTTCGACGCTTTCATGGACGATTTCGTGGTGCGGCTGAAGCACGATCCGGATTTCCAGGCGCGGGGCGAGCAGATCCGGGCACAACTGCAGACGCATCCGGCGCTGGGCGAGTACGTCCACGGGCTCTGGAGCGACATGCTGGCCTGGCTGCACGACGACCTGGGCCGCGCGGATTCCACCGTGCGCCGCCGCATCGCGACCATCGCCGCGGCGACCGGCGAGCGGTTGCAGCGCGACGAGCCGTTCCGCCGCTGGATCAATGAGCAGATCACCGACGCGGCGCCGAAGGCGATCGAGCGCTATCGCGAAGACATCCGGCGCTACATCGTCGAGCGCGTCGGCCAGTGGAACGCCGACGAGATGACGGTCGAGCTCGAACGCAACATCGGCCGCGACCTGCAGTTCATCCGCATCAACGGCACGCTGGTCGGCGGCGCGGTCGGGCTGGCGATCCACGCCGTGACGGAGCTCTTCTAATTAGAGAGACGCTCAGAGCAGCTCTTCCGGCGCCAGCGGCCCGAACACCTTGAGCAGCATCCGCAGGCCGAGGCTGGTGTCGGGATCGTGGGTCGCATCCTGCAGGTTGCTGCCTTGCGGCGCGCGCCAGACCAGCTGGCCGTCCACGAGTTCGACATGCCAGGCGCCGCTCGACATCGTCGGATCGATCTCCGCGGCCACCTGCTGCGCCAGCGCGGTGCTGCGGATCAGCAGCGCGATCTCGGTGTTCTGCAGTTGCGAGCGCTGGTCGAGGTTCATCGAGCCGATGACGACGAGGCGCTTGTCCATCACCAAGACCTTCGAATGCAGCATGGCACGCGATTCGCCGAGCGCGCTCGAACCTGCCGCCGTCGACGCGCCTGACGAGCCCGACGACCCGGATGACCCTGATGAGCCGAAAGCGCTGCCGAGCCCGGACTGTTCGCTGCGCAGTTCGTAGATTTCGATGCCCATCGCCAGCAGCTTCTCGCGGTGGCGCGCATAGCCTGCGTGAGCTACAGGTGCATCGTTCGACGCCAGGGAATTCGTCAGCACCCGCACCTTGACGCCGCGCGCGCGGGCTGTTGCGAAGGCCTGCAGCATGTCCGGCCCCGGCACGAAGTAGGGCGAAATGATGAGCAAATCTTCCCGCGACTGCGCAATGAGGTTGAGCAGGCCGTCGACGACGGTTTCGCTTTCGCCTGCGGAGGTCGCTTCGGCGTCTTCGACAGGGATCTTGGCCGGCTTGTCGGCCATCACGACAGCCGGCGCCCAGATGAAATTCGCCCGGCGCAGGTCCAGCGGTTGCTGGTCCCAGGCGGCGGTGCGCTGCGCATCGGTCGGGCCTGCGTCGGTCGGACGGGGCTCGCCGTCGGGGAGCTTTCCGCCGTCGCCGGTCGTGCCTTCCGGCGCGGCCTTGGCGCTGTTGCCGGGGCTCCCGTCGTTCGCGGCGTTTTGCCTGTCCGTCCGGGTCTTCTCCGCGGCAATGGTCTTGTCGCGAATGTCTTTCAGTTCTTCCCGGGTCACGAGCGATTCCACCGGGTAGGCGCGCTCGTTGTTCCAGTACTGGTCGAAGCTGGCCGACAGGTTCTGCACGATCGGCCCGGCGGTCAGCACGTCGAGATCGACGAAGTTGCGGGTCTGCGCGATGCCGAAATAGGCGTCGCCCAGGTTGCGGCCGCCGGTCACGGCCATGGCGTTGTCGGCGATGAACAGCTTGTTGTGCATGCGCTGCTGTGCGCGGTTGAAGTCGCCGATCGCGTTCACCATGCGTCCGATCGAGGAGCCGCGGGCGCCGGCGAGCGGATTGAACATGCGCATCTCGATGTTCGGCTCGAAGCCGAGGCGCATCACCAGCGCGTTGCGGCCGGTGCCGTGGAAGTCGTCCAGCAGGATGCGCACCCGCACGCCGCGCTGCGACGCGGCTAGCACGGCGCGCAACAGCCGCTCGGTGCTGGCGTCCGCGTGGATGGCGTAATACTGGAGATCGAGCGTCTTCTGTGCCGCGTCGACCAGGGCGAGCCGGCTGCCGTAAGCGGTCTGCGGCGTGGGCAGCAGCATGAAACCGGACGCGGCGCGGCCATTATTGGTCTGGCGTCGCTCCTTGACGAGCGCATCGAGCGCGGTGCCTTGTGGCGAGGCGAGGGCGCTGGAAACCGGGCGTTGAACGTCGGTGGGCAGTTGCGCACATCCGGCCAGAACCGACGTGACGGCCAATGCCAGCAAGAGGTTGCGAAGACTGACGAAGCGGGTTGAAAGCATGCAGCTGTCCATGAGCCGTGAAGGTGCTCTTATATATGTCGCATATATAGCGCACGGTTTTGGCGCCACCCGTGGGACAGCGAGCGCACCGGAAGGAAGCTGCACCCGCTAGGTGCGCGCCTCCTTCCGTTTCTCCGACCGTTCCCGCTCAGCGCTTGGGGCCGAGCGTTTCCC
>JAQGMX010000396.1 GCA_028292145.1 Variovorax sp. | reverse complement strand
CCAGCGGCAGCGCGACGCGCGCGAAGGCACCGAAGCGCCCCGCGCCGAGCGTGCGCGCCGCTTCCATCAGATGCGCCGGCTGTGTCATGAACATCGCCCGCGCCGTCATGTAGACGTACGGGTAGAGAACGAAGCCGAGCACGAAGATTGCGCCGCCCATCGAGCGCAGGTCGGGCAGGCGGAACTGGCGCGGACTGTCGTAGCCCAGCATCCAGCGGATCGCGCCCTGGATGGGGCCGATCGGATGCAGCAGATCGAGGTACGCGAAGGCGACGATGTACGTCGGCATCGCCAGCGGCAGCAGCAGCGCCCAGCGCAGCACCCGCCGGCCGGGAAAGTCCGAACTGCTGACCAGCCACGCGCAGCCGGTGCCGATCGTCAGCACCAGCGTTCCGACGCCGGCCAGCAGCAACAGCGTGTTGAGCGCAGCATCGGGCAGCACGTAGCTGAAAAGATGCGCCCAGTGCGACGTGTCGGCTCCGAGAGCCAGCCACGCCAAAGTGGCCACCGGCGCCAGAACGCCGATAGCCACGAGCAGCGTCGCGAGACGCCAGAGAGGTCCGGCCGCACGCAAGCCGCGCGGCATGAAGATCACTTACTTCACTTGTCGAAGCCGACTTTGTCCACCAGGACGCTGGCTTGTTTGCGATATTTCGCGATCTCGGTGAGCGGCAGCGGATCGACCTTCAGCTCGCCGATGGTCTGGCCGATGATCGGATCGAGCGCGACGCCCTTGCGCACCGGGTATTCGTAATTGGCCTGGGCGTAGAGCGACTGGGCCGGCTCGGACACCAGGAACTCCAGCAGCTTCACTGCGTTCGCCTGGTTCGGCGCGCTCTTCGCGACAGCCGCGCCGCTGATGTTCACGTGCGTGCCGCCGCTTTTCGAGTTTGCAAAGGTCGGCCGGATCACCTTGATCGCGTCGCCCCACTTGCGGGCGTCGGTGCCTTCCTTGGACGACTTCATCTGGCCGACGTAGTACGAGTTGGCCAGTCCGATGTCGCAAATGCCGCCGAGGATGTCGCGCGCCACGTCGCGGTCGCCGCCGGTCGCCTTGCGCGCCAGATTGGCTTTCACGCCGCGCAGCCATTGTTCGGTCTTGGCTTCGCCGTCGTGGGCGATCAGCGACGCGACCAACGCGGTGTTGTAGGGATGCTGGCCGGCACGGATGCAGACCTTGCCCTTCCATTTCGGATCGGCCAGGTCTTCGTAACGGAAGTTGGTGATCGGCAGACCCTTGTCGGCGTAGAGCACGCGAGCGCGCATCGACAGCGCGAACCACTGGCCGTCGGCGCCGCGCAGGTTGGCCGGAATCGCCGATTCCAGCGCCGCCGATTGCACCGGCTGCGTCACGCCGCCCTCGACCAGATCGAGCAGGTTGCCGACGTCGACCGTCATCAGCACGTCGGCCGGCGAGCGCGCGCCTTCGGCCTTGACGCGTTCCAGCAGGCCGTCCTTCACGAAGACCGTCTTGACCTCGACCTTGCTCTGCGCCGAGAAAGCGGAAATCAGCGGCTGGATCAGCGCGGGTTCGCGGGTCGTGTAGAGCGTGAGTTCCTCTGCGGCCTGCGCTGCGGTGGCGGCGGACAGCGCAGCCACGGCGACGCAGGCAGCGGCCGCCGCAGAGACGGCAAAGGAAGGGGCGCGCAGTTCGCGCCCGGTCGCGCGAAGGCGGTCGGTCATTGGAAGGGTCTCCGGGATTGAAACGATTCGGATCGGGCATGCCGATGCGAATAATTATCAACTCGGTTGGCCTGTCCCGATGCGATGGCCCTACGCGAGCGGGACTTATTTCCTCGACCGATCCGACGCTCAGAAGCTGTGACGCACGCCGAACTCGTAGCCCGTCACGTTGTCGCCGGCCACGATACCCGGGCTCGAAAGCGCAGACGAAGACACGGTGAGGCCGCGGCTCGCGTTGCCGTCGTTGCGCACGCGGGCGACGGTGGCGTAGAGCTGCGTGCGCTTCGACAGGTCGTAGCCGTAGCCGAGCGCCAGCTTGGTCGAATCGGCGTTGCCGATGTCCTTGCGCTTGAAGCTGCTGAAGGACGCGCGGATTTCGCCGCGGCCGAGCGGCGCCGTCAGGCCGACGCCGAGCAGGTCGATGCGGCGGCCGTTGCCGCGCTCGGTCGCGAACAGGACCATCGGCTTGATGAACTTGAATTCGTATGAGCCGCCGATGTTCGTCGAGCGGTAATCGACGCCGGCGGCGGTGGTGCCGCCGCGGATTTCGCCGTAGCCCAGGCCGACGTTCACCGCGCCCGCCTTGTAGCCGATCCGCCCCGCGACCGAATCGCGCAGCTTGTCGTTCGCCACGCCGGACGCCTGCTCGCCGAACGCGTAGTGCACCTGGCCGTAGAAGCCGCCGAGCGTGTCGGGCAGCAGGTAGTGGATGCCGTTGCTGGCCCGCTTGGGTGCGCTGCCCTCCGGCGTGCCGACGGCGGTGCCGGTGCCGCCGATCATGTTCGAGCCGCCGTAGCCGCCGACGCCGATGTCGTTGAACGGATCGAAAGTCTCGATGTTGAGATAGGCCGGCGTCTTGTCGCGGCCGATGCGGACTTCGCCGAGGCTCTTGGCCGAGAAACTGATGGTCGAGCGGCGGTCGAACGAGAAACCGCTGGCAGTGCCCGTGTCGACGCCGAGGCCGCCTTCGAGCCAGAAGCCGGCCGTCATGCCGGCGCCCAGGTCTTCGACGCCACGAAAGCCCAGCCGGCTGCTCGCCAGCCCGCCGCTGGAGAGACCGGTGTTGCTGCCGTTGCCGGTGTCGATGTGCGCGACGGAGGTGTCGAGCACGCCGAACATCGTGACGCTGGATTGCGCGAAGGCGCTGGATGCAGTGAGGGCGGCGACGGTGGTTGCGATGGAGGTGGTGACGGCGAGGAGCTTATGTTTCATGCCGTCGATTAAAGAAAAACCGGATGACGGCTTCGAGAAAACCACAGGCATCGCAGGCGTGTTCCCCCGAAGGCCGGTGCGCGTGTTAGGCGGGCGCGACGTCGGCGGGGATTTTGCCCGAGAAGGTCGACAGCACCGCCATGCCTGACGCAGCCATCTTGGCTTCGTGCTTGGCCAGCGCCGCCGCATTCGCCACGTCTTCCGTGCGTTGCAGCGAGCCCGGCGCGACCCTGACCGATCCGATGGACAGCGAAATGAACGGGAAGCGCCGCCGTGTGCCATGGCGGTCTTCGGCGTCGATGCCGCCGGCCGCGCGGTCGGCCTCGTCGTACAGGCTGGCCGCATGGCGCACGAATTCGTCGATGGTGCGGCGGCAGCGCAGTTCCCAGTCCTCGCTCTGGAACAGCACGATGAAGTCGTCGCCGCCGACATGGCCGACGAAGTCGTGGCTGGCGTCGCAGTTGGCCTTGACGAGATCGGCTACCTTGCGGATCACCTCGTCGCCGCGCCAGTAGCCGTAGCGGTCGTTGAAGGGCTTGAAGTGGTCGATGTCGACGTACGAGGCAACGAAGCCTTTGCCGCTGGCGAGCAGGCGTGCGATGTGCAGGCTGATCGGGATGTTGCCGGGCAGGAAGGTGAGCGGGTTCGCATGACGCGCCGCCTCGATCCGCGTCTCGGTCACCGCGCGCACCAGCCGGTCGCCGGTGCCCAGGCCGAGGTAGCGGCCGGCGTCGGTGATGATGAAGCCGTCGCTCAGGTAGCGCTGGTCGTCGGAGGTCAGGATGCCGATCAGTTCCTCGACGTCGTGGTCGAGCTCGACGATGCGCGGCGAGCGGTTGGCGAAGTCGATCGCCGACCGGCGCCCGTGCACTTCCCTGAAGTAGAGGCGGGCGTATTCGTTCATGAACTCCTGCCGGTTGATGAGCGCGACCGGCCGGCCGTTCTCGACCACGGCGACGGCATGGAGGTCGAGCCGACGCTGGAACAGCGCTGCGACCTCGTCGTTCGTGGTCGTCGCGCCGATCTCCGGCGCCTGCACGATCGGAAAGCCGCGCAGCGCGCCGGAACGGGCCTGCGTCGTCGGATTCGGCATGACCGCGATCCGTCCGTCGACCAGCACCTCGACGGCTTCCGCAAGCGGCCTGTCGACCGGCGCTGGCATCGGCCGGCCGAGAAAATAGCCCTGCCCGTAGCCGATGTCGAGGTCGCGCAACACGCGCAGGTCGTCGCCGGTCTCGATGCCTTCGGCCACCAGCTGGGTGCCGAATGCCTCGGCCATCCTGCG
>JAQGMX010000391.1 GCA_028292145.1 Variovorax sp. | reverse complement strand
ACCTGGCCGACTACGCGACCGCCACCGACGGCACCGGCCTCGTGCATTCGTCGCCGGCCTACGGCGTAGACGACTTCAACTCCTGCGTCGCCCACGGCATGGCCTACGACGACATCCTGAACCCGGTGCAGGGCAACGGCACCTACGCGCCCGACTTCCCGCTTTTCGGCGGCCAGCACATCTGGAAGGCGGTGCCGGAAATCATCGCCGCGCTGCGCGAAGCCGGCCGGCTGCTGGCGACCGAAGGCATCACCCACAGCTATCCGCATTGCTGGCGCCACAAGACGCCGGTGATCTACCGCGCCGCGGCCCAGTGGTTCATCCGCATGGACGAGGGCGAAGGCGTGTTCACCAAGGACAAGGCGCCCGACACGCTGCGCAAGACCGCGCTGGCCGCCATCGAGCACACGCGCTTCTATCCGGAGAACGGCAAGGCGCGCCTGCACGACATGATCGCCAACCGGCCGGACTGGTGCATCTCGCGCCAGCGCAGCTGGGGCGTACCGATCCCGTTCTTCCTGCACAAGGATTCGGGCGAGCTGCATCCGCGCACCATGGAAATCCTCGACCAGGCCGCCGACATCGTCGAAAAGGGCGGCATCGAAGCCTGGAGCCGTGTCACGACCGAGGAAATCCTCGGCGCCGAAGATGCGCCGAGCTACACCAAGAGCACCGACATCCTCGAAGTCTGGTTCGACTCCGGCTCGACCTTCTTCCACGTGCTTCGCGGCACGCACCCGAACGTGCACCACGACGCCGGCCCCGAGGCCGACCTCTACCTCGAAGGCCACGACCAGCATCGCGGCTGGTTCCATTCGTCGCTGCTGCTGGCTTCGGCGCTCGAAGGCCGCGCGCCGTACCGCGGCCTGCTGACGCACGGTTTCACCGTCGACAGCCAGGGCCGCAAGATGAGCAAGTCGCTCGGCAACGGCATCGATCCGCAGGAGGTCAGCAAGAAGCTCGGCGCGGAGATCATCCGCCTGTGGGTTGCCGCCAGCGATTATTCCGGCGACATCGCCGGCGACGACAAGATCCTCGCGCGCGTGGTCGACGCCTACCGCCGCATCCGCAACACGCTGCGCTTCCTGCTTGCGAACACCAGCGATTTCGACATCGCCAAAGATGCCGTTCCGCTCGACCAGCTGCTGGAAATCGACCGCTACGCGCTGGCCCGCGCCGGCCAGTTCCAGGCCGAGATCCTGGCGCACTACAAGGTGTACGAGTTCCATCCGGTGGTCGCCAAGCTGCAGGTCTACTGCTCGGAAGACCTCGGCGCGTTCTACCTCGACGCGCTGAAAGACCGTCTCTACACCACTGGCGCGAATTCGCACGCCCGCCGCAGCGCGCAGACCGCGCTCTGGCACATCACGCAGGCGATGCTGCGCTGGATGGCGCCGTTCCTGAGCTTCACGGCCGAGGAAGCCTGGAAGTTCGTCACCACGGCCGCGCCGGGCGAGTCGATCTTCACGCAGACCTACTGCGATCTCGGCACGCCCGACGAAGCGCTGCTCGCCAAATGGACCCGCATCCGCGAGATCCGTGACGTGGTCAACAAGGACATCGAAACCGTGCGCACCACGGGCACGGTCGGTTCGTCGCTGCAGGCCAACGTCGTGTTGACCGCGCAGCCGCAGGACCACGCGCTGCTGGCTTCGCTCGGCGACGACCTGAAGTTCGTATTCATCACCTCCGCCGTCGATCTGGTGGCGGGCGACGCGCTGTCGACCACGGTCGCGGCCAGCACCGACACCAAGTGCGAGCGCTGCTGGCACTGGCGCGCCGACGTCGGCCACGACCCGGCGCATCCGACGATCTGCGGCCGCTGCACCACCAACCTGTACGGCGCGGGCGAAGCGCGGAGCATCGCGTAATGGCACGCACATCGACGAACGGCTCCGGCAAGGGCGGCAATGGTGGCAAGGTTTCGAAGGTCTACGGCAATTCGGCGGCGAACGGCATCTGGCCCTGGCTCGGCCTGGCGCTGGTGCTGTTCATCCTCGACCAGTTCACCAAGACGCTGATCCTCGGCTATTACAAGTACGGCGACGCCACCTACATCACGAGCTTCTTCAACATCGTGCGCGCCCACAACACCGGCGCCGCGTTCTCGTTCCTGGCCGACCATTCGGGCTGGCAGCGCTGGCTCTTTACCGGCATCGGCATCGCGGCGGCGATCTTCATCGTCTGGATGCTGAAATCGCATCCGGGGCAGAAGCTCTTCAGCTTCGCGATGGCCTGCATCCTGGGTGGTGCCGTCGGCAACGTGATCGACCGGATGATGCACGGCTACGTGGTCGACTTTCTCGACTTCCACGTCGCCGGCAGGCATTTCCCGGCCTTCAACATCGCCGACAGTGCGATCACGGTCGGCGCGATCTGCCTGATCGTCGATGAACTGCGGCGCGTGCGGCGCGGCAAGTAACGCGCATCCGGATTTCCCGAGCGTCTGCCTGGACGCCTTCCTTGACGCCTGCCCTCGAGAGGTGACGCTCAGGGTTTGAGCGGATTCCGCCCTTTCATCACGGCGTCACACTGGCGCGGTGCAATGTAATCGATTACATAGCCCCGCCCCAATGAACATCCAGACCGTTGCCGAGCAAGCCGGCGTCTCCGTCGCCACCGTCTCGCGCGTCTTCAATTTTCCCGACAAGGTCGCGCCGGCAACGCGCGAACTCGTCGAGCGCATCGCGAAGACGCTCGGCTACCTGCCCAACGCAAGCGCCCGCACCCTGCGCACGCAGCGCAGCCGCGTGCTGGGCGTGGTGTTACCGACGTTGCTCAACCCGACTTTTGCCGAATGCCTGCAAGGCATCGCCGAAGCTGCCGTCGCAGGCGGCTACGCCATCGTGCCGGTCACGACCGGCTATGAGCTGGCGGCAGAGCAACGCGCGGTTGCCCAACTGCTGGCCGGCGGCGTCGACGGCGTGATTCTCGTGGTGTCGAACCCGTCGACCGCCGTTGCGCTGGAGCGTCTGCGCGCCGCCGCCGTGCCCTACGTGCTCGCCTACAACGCGCACCCGGCGCATCCCTGCGTGTCGGTCGACAGCGAAGGCGCTTCGGCTGAAGTGGTCGCCCATCTCGTGCGGCTGGGGCATCGGCGCATCGCGATGGTCAGCGGCACGCTGGCGGCTTCGGACCGGGCGCAGCAGCGCTACCGCGGCTTTCTCGCCGGCATGGCCACGGCCGGACTCGAAGCGCCGCCGCTGATCGAAGTGCCCTTCGTCGAAACCGCCGTCGCGGCGCTCGCCCGCCATCTGACGGCGGCATCCCCGTCCGCACGCCCGACCGCCCTCTTCTGCTCCAACGATCTGTTGGCGATCCGCAGCATCCGCGCCGCACATCTGAGCGGCCTGCGCGTGCCGCAGGACGTGGCGGTGGTCGGCTTCGACGGCATCGCGCTCGGCGAAGACCTGACGCCCGCGCTCACGACCGTCACGCAGCCCAATCACGACATCGGCCGCCACAGCGTCGACATGCTGGTGCGTGCGCTGTCTGGTAGCGGCGGCGGCACGCCGACCGCCGAATCGAGCCTGCTGCTGCCGCACGGCTTTCGCGAGGGCGAGTCCTGCGCCGCCGCGCCCTCTTCCTTTTCCTGATTTCCCCTTCATCCATCCGAGGAGTAAACCCACCATGCCTTCCATCCTGAAACGCGTCGCCCGCATCGGCCTGCTGGCCGCCGTGGCCGCGACCGGTCTCGGCGCCGCCGGCGCCATGGCGCAAACCGCCATTTGCT
>JAQGMX010000390.1 GCA_028292145.1 Variovorax sp. | reverse complement strand
CTGCAGCAGCATCTGGGCATCTCGCTCGACGAAACGTCGACGCGCGCCGATGTGGAAACGCTGTGGGCGCTGTTCGTGCCCGAAGGCGTCGCGATGCCGCGCTTCGAGAAGCTGGCCGACGTCGCAGCGCCGCGCATTCCCGAGGCGCTGCGTCGCACCAGCGCCTTCCTCACCCATCCGGTGTTCAACACGCACAAGAGCGAGACGGCGATGCTGCGCTACATCCGCGGCCTGTCGGACAAGGACCTGGCGCTCGACCGCAGCATGATTCCGCTCGGCAGCTGCACGATGAAGCTCAATTCGACGAGCGAGATGATCCCGATCACCTGGCCCGAATTCGCGAACATCCATCCGTTCGCGCCTGCCGACCAGCTGCAGGGCTACGCCGAACTCGACCGGCAATTGCGCGACTGGCTCTGCGAAGCCACGGGCTATGCCGGCATCAGCCTGCAGCCGAATGCCGGCTCCCAGGGCGAATACGCCGGCCTGCTGGCAATCAAGGCCTTCCACGAATCGAAAGGCGAAGGCCGGCGCAACATCTGCCTGATTCCTTCATCCGCCCACGGCACCAACCCCGCCAGCGCGCAGATGGCCGGCATGCAGGTCGTCGTGACCGCCTGCGACACGCAGGGCAACGTCGACATGGACGACCTGCAGCGCGCCTGCGAAAAGCACAGCGCGCAACTCGCCGCCGTGATGATCACCTACCCCAGCACGCACGGCGTCTTCGAGACGCGGGTGAAGGAGCTCTGCGAGCTGGTGCATTCGCACGGCGGTCGGGTGTACGTCGACGGCGCGAACATGAACGCCTTGGTCGGCGTCGCTGCGCCGGGCGAGTTCGGCGGCGACGTGAGTCACCTGAACCTGCACAAGACCTTCTGCATTCCGCACGGCGGCGGGGGCCCGGGTGTCGGACCGGTGTGCGTGGTGGCCGATCTCGTGCCGTTCCTGCCGGGCCATGCGTCTTCTTCTCAGTCCGCCCAACCCGTTCGCTCTGACACATCCGTTTGCCCTGAGCATGTCGAAGGGCCGGTTGTCGGCGCAGTCTCCGCCGCCCCCCTCGGCAACGCCGCCGTCCTCCCGATCAGCTGGATGTACTGCCGCATGATGGGCGCCGCCGGTCTTCAGGCCGCGACCGAAACCGCGATCCTCAGCGCCAACTACATCAGCGCGCGCCTCAAGGACCACTACCCCACGCTCTACGCGAGCCCCAACGGCCACGTCGCGCACGAGTGCATCCTGGACCTGCGCCCGCTCAAGGAAACCTCGGGCGTCACTGCAGAAGACGTCGCCAAGCGCCTGATCGACTACGGAGTCCACGCACCGACGTTGAGCTTCCCGGTGCCCGGCACGATGATGGTCGAGCCGACCGAGAGCGAGCCGCTGGCCGAGCTTGACCGTTTCATCGAAGCCATGATCGCCATCCGCGGCGAAATCCGTCGCATCGAGGAAGGTATCTGGCCAAAGGACGACAACCCGCTCAAGCACGCGCCGCACACGGCCGCCAGCCTGCTGGCGACGGAGTGGAAGCGTCCTTACGCACGCGAACTGGCTGCCTATCCGTTAGCTGCGCTGAGGCAGTCGAAATACTGGTCGCCGATTGGCCGCGTCGACAACGTCTACGGCGACCGGAACCTGTTCTGCAGTTGCCTGCCCGTCGACGCGTACGACAAGACGGACGAGGCGGCGGCTACCTCTTGACCGGAACGCCGGCACCGGTTGCGTTGCCGGTCACGATCTGCGCGCGGAACGCGGCCAGTTTCGTCTTCAGCCGGCGCTCATTCGCCAACCCGACGCGCACCATCATTTTCTGGCCGCTGGTCAGCGATTCGAGCGCCGGGTCGACGTATTCATAGCGCGTCCACGGGTTCGGCGCGTCGTACTCGCCTTTCACCTCGGTCAGCTTCACGCGGATCGGGCCTTCGGGTTCCGGCGCCGCCAGCAGGTGGTCGATGACCGCAACCAACCGGTCGTTGAAATAGCGCCCCGGATAGCCCAGCTCTTCATACGCCTGCTGGAACAGCGGATAGAGCCGCGCGTACAGTTTCGCGGCCTGGTCGACGTCGACCGCGCTCGCAAAGGCCGTGATGGCGGAATACCGTCCGGCATTCGCGGCGTCGATGGTCTGCTCGCCGTTGGCGCCGCCCTGCGCGCCGGGCTGCACCGTGAAACGCCCCGGCGTCGGGTGCACCGGCCACATGCGCGATGGCGCCTGCTGGCGCGTGAGGTTGTCGACGGTCGCCACGGTCCGGCGCACGAAGCCGTCGGTGTTCAGGAAAGAGGCCAGCGGCCCGGCGCCGAACAGTTGCGTGAGGGCGGCGTTGACCTGCGCATCGGCGTCCGACAGCGCGGGCAACACGGCTTCAGGCTTCGCAATCGCCTCGACAGGGTTCTGCGGGCCCTGCACCACCGGCTCTGGCGGCCTGGCAGGCGCGTCGTCGGGCGTCGGCGCAGCGGCGGTTGCCGGTGCCGGTTCGGGCTGCCCGGTGTTGCGATGCGGGCCATAGGTCCAGTACCACCATCCGCCGACCGCAGCCGCGATCAGGATCAGCAAGCCGATCAGCAAAGGCGCGCGGGATTTTTCTTCGGCGGGCCTGAAATCGTCGCGCTGATGCGCTCGGGCGCGCGCGGGATCGCGGTTGGACATGAGCAGAATTCCTTTCGAGAGCATTCGATGGCGCCAAAAGGCGCATCGCTCTATTGGAACGCTTCGCGCCGCCCGATGACGTAACGCCCTGTGAATGAAGCCGGCCGGCTCAAGAGTTCGGCGTGCCGTCCGACGCGAGGGCGTCACCCACGGGAAGATGGATCAGCCGGGTATGGAAGTCGTATTCGAAGACTTCGCCGTAGCGCCCCCATTCGATCGCCGTGCGCAGCACGCGCTCGGCCACCGCCGCATCCAGGCTTTCGCGCAGCAATTGCAGGAAGGGTTCCTCGCGCAGTTCGCCCGACGGCGCCTGCTCCAGGCTGTGGCGGATGTGCGCGGCCAGCGGCACGTGGGCGAGCAGTTGCTGTCCGAAGAGCTGCTGGCGCAGCGTGTGCGTGCCTTCGACATAACGCCGGCCGAGCACGGTCAGGTGCAGATCGGCGTCGGCGAGGTCCGCGAAGCCCAGCAGCGCCAGCGCCTTCGCGAGCGGCAGCAGTTCGTGGTCGGCGAGCTCGGCTTCCTCGGCCAGTTGCGGCAGATCGGCCCGGCCGTCGTGGCCGTCATCGACCAGCAGTTCCAGCAGCGCCTCCATGCGGTCGACGTCGGCGTCGGGCAGGCGGTCGCTCAGGTGCATGTGCGCCGGCTGGCCGCGCGAGCGACCGGCCGTCGGCGCTTCGCCGACAGTCATCAGCTTGTAGACCTCGTCGATCAGCGCTCGCACTTCGAGGCTGTCGACGTCGCGCGGGCGCGGCAGCGTGATCGGCAATTCGGCGCGCACCCGGCCCGGGTTGCTGGCGAAAATCAGCACGCGGTCGGCCATGAGCACGGCTTCCTCGATGTTGTGCGACACCACCAGCATCGCCTTGGTCGGCATCGCGCCGTCATCCCATAGCTGGAGGATGTCGTCGCGCAGACGCTCGCCGGTAAGCACGTCCAGCGCGGAGAAGGCTTCGTCCATCAGCAGCACTTCGGGCTCGACCACCAGCGCTCGCGCGATGCCGACGCGCTGGCGCATGCCGCCCGACAGCTCGCGCGGCAACGCGCCTTCGAAGCCGGCCAGCCCGATCAGGTCGATGGCGGCGCCGGCACGCTTGGCGCGCTCCTTGCGCTCGACGCCGCGTGCTTCGAGCCCCAGTTCGACGTTCTGCTGCACCGTGAGCCACGGGAACAGCGCAAACGACTGAAACACCATCGCGATGCCGCGCGCCGGGCCGTACAGCGGCTGCCCGCGGTAGCGCACGCTGCCGCCGTCGACCGCGATCAGCCCCGCCATGATCCGCAGCAGCGTCGACTTGCCCGAACCCGACTGGCCCAGCAGCGCGACGATTTCGCCTTCGGCGAGGTGGAAATCGACGCCGTCCAATACCGTTCGCGCGGTGCCGTCGGCCGAGCGGAACGACTTGCCGACGCCCTGGAGTTCAACGATCTGTTGTGTCATGTCGGCCAATTTAGAAATGCATGCGGTTTTCCGCCAGCGCATACAGCTTGCGCCAGACGAAATGGTTCATCGCCATCACGAAGACGCACATCACGCCGATGCCCAGCGCGATACGCGGGAAATCGCCGATGGCCGTCATGTGGGCGATGTAGCTGCCCAGGCCGGTCGCCTGCAGCGTCGTGTCACCCCAGGTCACGTACTCGGCGACGATGCTGGCGTTCCATGAACCGCCGCTGGCGGTGATGGCCCCGGTCACGAAGCTCGGGAACACGGCCGGCAGCAGGTAGCGGCGCCATTTCAGCCAGCCGCTCAGGCCCATGTTGCTGGCGGCGTAGCGGAGTTCGGTCGGCACGCTCGATGCGCCGGCGATCACGTTGAAAAGCAGATACCACTGCGTGCCCAGCACCATCAGCGGCGCCAACCAGATGTTGGGATTCAGGTGCCAGCGCACGATGAAGACCACCGCCACCGGAAACATCAGATTCGCCGGAAATGCGGCCAAGAATTGCGCCACGCCTTGCAGCCGGCCCGCCCAGCGCGGGTTCATGCCGATCCAGACGCCGATCGGCACCCAGACCAGCGCCGCCAGCGCGATCAGCACCAGCACCCGCACCAACGTGTAGAAGCCCAGCACGAACACATGGCCGACCTCCGCCCAGCCGACCTCGGCATGGATGAACCGCCCGAGCCAGACCACCGCCAGCGCGACTGCGGCGGCGAGCACGGCGTCCCAAACGCGCGCCACCGTGGCGTTCGGCGGCTTCGGGCGTGCCTTGATGGACGTGCCGTCGTGGTCGCGCCGAAACACCAGCAGCGTGCGCTCCAGCACCCGTCCGACCCGCACGCCGGCACGCTGCAGCCGATCGGTGCGGCGCAGCCAGGTCAGCAGCCAGGAGCGCGGTGTGTCTTCGCTGCTGCCTTCCTCGAAGCGGAACTTGTCGGCCCAGGCGATCAGCGGACGGAAGAAGAGCTGGTCGTACAGCACGATGCCGACCAGCATGCCGCCGATGGCCCAGCCGATCGCGCCCA
>JAQGMX010000375.1 GCA_028292145.1 Variovorax sp. | reverse complement strand
TACACCGGCAGCCGGAAGCGGCCGTGCAGCTGGCGCGCGAACTTCTGCGCCTTCACGGTGTTCTCATGGCTCGCGCCGTCCGGGTGGTACGGCACGCCGATGACCAGCGCATCGGGCTGCCATTCCTGGATGCGCGCCTCGACCTGCGCAAAGCGTGCATCGCCCTCGGCCTTGATCGTGGGTTGCGGAGAGGCGGTACGCAACAGCCGGTTGCCGGTGGCGACGCCGGTGCGTTTCTGGCCATAGTCGAAAGCCAGAAAGCTCTGGAAATGCGGCGGAACCTGAGGAGTCGATGCGCCGGTCACTTCAGGCGTGTCCGGCATCGGGCGACAGTTTCCAGGCTTCGAGGCCGAGCAGAAGCAGCGCCTTGTCGTAGCGCTGCGCGACCGGCGTGTCGAAGATGACCGCGGCATCGGCGCCGACGGTGAGCCAGCTGTTTTCGGCCAGTTCGGATTCGAGTTGGCCTTCGCCCCAGGCTGCGTAGCCGAGCGTCACCAGCACCTTGCGCGGGCCGGCGCCGGTCGCGAGCGCTTCGAGGACATCTTTCGACGTCGTCATCTCGAGCCCGCCGGGGATCGTCATGGTCGAGGCGTAGACCGACTCTTCAGGCCGGTCGGCGTCGGCGAAGACAGGTTCGTGCAGCACGAAGCCGCGTTCGGTCTGGACCGGGCCGCCCTGGAACACCGGCGACTTGCCGAGTTCGGGGCGCGAGAGATGGAGATCGATCTTCTGGAACAGGGCGGCGAGGTCGATGTCGCTGGGCTTGTTGATCACCAGCCCCAGCGCGCCGCGTTCGCTGTGCTCGCACAGGTAGACGACGCTGCGGCTGAAAGTCGCATCTTCCATCCCGGGCATCGCGATCAGGAAATGATGCGTAAGGTTCATCGGGGCAGAATCGGAAGACATGCCTCCGATTTTACTGGCCGTCGACAAGACCTATCCCAAGGGCCTGATGTGGTTCCGCCGCGATCTTCGCGTCGACGACAACGCAGCGCTCTGGCACGCCCTTCGAACCTGTCGCGAAGTGGTCTGCGTTTTCATCTTCGACAAAAACATACTGGACCCGTTGCCGCGCGCCGACCGGCGCGTCGAATTCATCCGCGAATCGCTGGTCGCGCTCGACGCCGACCTGCGCACGCTCGGCGGCGCGCTCGTGGTGCGCCACGCCGCTGCCGACGAGGAACTGCCCGAGATCGCCGCCGCGCTCGGCGTGCAGGTCGTGTTCGCCAACCGCGACTTCGAACCCACGGCCATCGCGCGCGATGCCAAGGTCTTCGGCGCGCTGGCCAACGCCGGCATCGCCTTCCACACCTCGAAGGACCACGTGATCTTCGAGCGCGAGGAAGTGCTGACCAAGGTCGGCCAGCCGTACACGGTCTTCACGCCCTACAAGCGCGCCTGGCTGGCCAAGGTCGACGATTTCTTCGTGAAGCCGTACCCGGTGCGCGGCCATGCCGATGCGCTGGTCAAGCCGCCGAAGTCGCACGATGCGCCGGTGCCGACGCTCGAGGAGCTGGGTTTCGAGCCGACCAATCTGTCCGAACTCGAGATTCCGACCGGCGCGCAAGGCGGCGACGCGGTCTTCGAAGACTTTTTCGACCGCATCGACCGTTACGACGAAGCCCGCAATTTTCCCGCCGTGCGCGGCCCGAGCTACCTCAGCGTGCATCTGCGCTTCGGCACGGTGTCGATCCGTCAGCTGGCCGGCGTCGCGCGCAAGCTGTCGCTCGGCGGCGATGCGGGCGCATCGACCTGGCTGAGCGAGCTGATCTGGCGCGATTTCTACATGCAGGTGCTGACGCACAACCCGCAGGTCGCCGAGGGCAAGAGCTTCAAGCCCGAATACGACAAAATCGTCTGGCACCACGGCAAGCATGCCGACGGGCTGTTCGCGGCCTGGTGCGAGGCGCGCACCGGCTATCCGCTGATCGACGCGGCCATGATGCAGATCAACCAGAGCGGCTATATGCACAACCGGCTCCGCATGATCGTCGCGAGCTTCCTCTGCAAGGACCTCGGCATCGACTGGCGGCGCGGCGAAGCGTACTTCGCGACGCACCTGAACGACTTCGAGATGGCGTCGAACAACGGCGGCTGGCAGTGGGCGAGTTCCAGCGGTTGCGACGCGCAGCCGTATTTCCGCATCTTCAACCCGGTCACGCAGAGCGAACGCTTCGACCCGGAAGGAAAGTTCATCCGCCGCTACCTGCCGCAGTTGAAGGGGCTGTCGAACGCCGCGATCCATGCGCCGTGGGATGCGAAGCCGCTCGAACTCGAAGCCGCCGGCGTCAAGCTCGGCGACAACTACCCCAGGCCGATCGTCGACCATGCCGAGGCGCGCGACCGCACGCTGGAGCGTTACGGCGTGGTGCGGGGGCCGGCGCGGGATAAAAAGACGGCGAAGTCCTGAACCTGGACCTGAACCTTAAAGCGGCTCCGCGTGCGCGTGGCTGCGCACCAGCCGCACCAGTTCATCTTCCGAATATGGTTTGCCCAGGTAGTGATCGACACCGAGTTGCATCGCCAGCTCGCGATGCTTCGCGGCAATGCGCGAGGTGATCATGATGACCGGCAGGTCGGCCAGCGACGCGTCGGCGCGGATGTTGCGCACCAGGTCGAAACCGTCCATGCGCGGCATTTCGATGTCCGAGAGCACGACGGCCGGCCGCTCCTGCTGCAGCCGCTCCAGCGCCTGCAGTCCGTCGACGGCGAGCGCCACGCGGTAGCCTTCGCGCTGCAGCAGGCGCTGCGTGACGCGACGCACGGTGATCGAATCGTCCACCACCAACACCAGCGGCGCCTCGACCGGCAGCGCCGCGGCGCCGGCCGTGTCGCCGTGCTGCGCCCATTCGGCCCTGGCGATGCGCTGCGCTTCCCGCGCCGTCTCGCCGTGCACCGCAGCCAGCGCCACTGGGTTGTAGATCAGCGAAACAGCGCCCGATGCCAGCACCGACACCGCTGCCATGCCCGGCAGCCGCGAAAGTTGCGGCCCGAGGTTCTTCACCACCACTTCCTGGTTGCCGAGCACATCGTCGACATGCAGCGCCAGCCGCTGCGAGGCGCTACGCACGATGACGATCGAATGGCCCCGCGCCGCCGGCTGATCGCTGCGCGCCGATGACTGCAACAGCGCGCCGGCCCAGTACAGCGGCACGTTCTCGTCGTTGAAACGATGCTGCTGCGCGACGTAGGCCGCATCGAGCTCGTCGGCGGTCACGCGCTGCACCACCTCGACCAGGTTCGACGGAATGCCGACCGTCAGGGCCCCGGCGCGGACCATCACGACGTGCGTCACGGCGGTGGTCAGCGGCAGCACCAAGGTGAAGGTCGTGCCCTGCCCCGGCGCGCTCTGCGTCTCGATGCGCCCGCCGAGCGCCACGACGCTGGCGCGCACCACGTCCATGCCGATGCCGCGACCGGCTAGTTCGGAAATTTGTTCGGCCGTCGAGAAGCCGGGGTGGAAAATCAGCTCCGCCGCTTCGTCGCGCGAGATCTGCTCGCCGTAGTTCAGCAATCCCATGGCCACCGCGCGATCGGCGATGCGCTGCACGTCGAGTCCGGCGCCGTCGTCGCGGAAGCTGACCGACACATCGTTGCCTTCCTGCCGCAGATCGATGGAGATCAGCCCGCTGGATTCCTTGCCGGCCCACTCGCGCGCCGAGCTGCTCTCGATGCCGTGCGCGACGCTGTTGCGCAGCAGGTGTTCGAAGGCCGGCGTCATGCGTTCGAGCACGCCGCGGTCCATTTCGATCGAGCCGCCGGTGATGTCGAGCCGCACTTGCTTGCCGGCGTCTTTCGCCGCCTGACGCACGACGCGGTACAGGCGCTCGGAAATGCCCTCGAATTCGACCATGCGGGTGCGCAGCAACCCGCGCTGCAGTTCGCGCGCTTGCCGCGCCTGCGCGCTCAGGTCGTCTTCCGTCGCCTGCACGGTTTTCTGCAGCGTGCGCTGCACGGTGGCGACGTCGTTCACAGATTCGGCCATCATCCGCGTCAGTTCCTGCACCCGCGTGAAGCGGTCGAATTCGAGCGGATCGAAACCCTGCTGCGAATCCTTGGCCTGCGCGAGGCGCGACTGCATCTGGCTTTCGGCCTGCACTTCGACGTCGCGCAGTTGCTGGCGCAGGCGGTCGAGGTTGCCGGTCAGGTCGCCGAGCGAACTGCGCAGCTGGCCGAGTTGCGTTTCCATGCGCGAGCGCGTGATGATGATTTCGCCGGCCTGCGCGACCAGCCGGTCGAGCAGGTGCGTGCGGATGCGTACCGCCTGGCCCGCCAGCGCGCGAAGCGGCGCCAGCAGCGACGGCATCGGCATCGCGACGCCGGGTGCGGCCACGCCGCGCGGGCGCTGTTCGGGCTCGACTTCCGGCACCTTTGTCTTGGCGGCCTCGGGGCTCGCGACGGTCCGGATATCGGCCTTGCCGCGCAACGCATCGAAGGTCGATTGCAGCGTATCGAAACGACCCAGCAACCGCTCGATCGCCTCCCGATCCACGCCGCCGTGTGCGCGACCGATGGCCTCGATCTCGGATTCCATGCGGTGCGCGCGCTCGCCGAGCTGCATCGCGCCGGCCAGCCGGGCGCTGCCCTTGAGCGTGTGCAACGTCCGCAGGATCGATGCGCGCGGTGCCGTCGCGTCCGGCTGCTGCGCCCATTCGCGCAGCGCACCGCCGAGACTCGGCAGCAGCTCGGCCGCTTCTTCCTCGAAGACCGGGAACAGATCGGCGTCGAGCGCATCGTCGACGTCGAAACCCTCGTCCGCATCGTCGAGCGTCACGTCGGAGGCGGTGCCGTTCTGACGCTGCGATGTCCACGACGCGGAAGGCCACGCCTCCAGCGGCGCCGGTCCGGTCGGCAATCCCGGCGCTTCGGCGACTTCGCGCAGCGCATCGAGCGTCGATTCCAGCGGATCGCGCAGGAAGCCTGCGGCGAACTGATGCAGGAGATGGCGCAGTTCGTCGGCCGCCGCAACCAGCACGGCGCCCTGGCCCGGCGTGCCGCGGCCCTGGCGCTGCAGATGCTGTAGGGCGGTCTCGATCAGCCGCGCCATGCCCGACAGGCTCTGGAAGCCGACCGTGGCCGAACTCCCGGCCAGCGAATGCGCGAAGCCGATGGTCGAATCGGACACGCGCTCCTGCGTTTCCAGCGCCCATTCGCCGAGCTCGGTGACCAGCTGGCGCGACCATTCGTCGGCTTCGTTCAAGTAGACGTTGTAGAGCTGGATGCCGATCCGCAGCGGCCCGATGGCTTTCACCGGATCGTCTGCGCTCTGGTTGCTCGACACCAACGTGAGCAGCGGTGACTGCGACGGTATCGATCGTTCGGGCTCGGCATCGAAATCCGGGTCTGGAAGCGGGTCCAGATCCAGATCCAGGTCGCGCTCGAATTCCATGTCCTGCTCGGACGGCCGCTGCGGCAGATGCGCGAACGCGGCGTGCGCCGTCTCGAGGAAGTCGATGTCGTCGCCGGCGGGCGGCAAGGCTTCCGCGGCATCGAAGGACGACAGCGGTTCGGGCGCGCGGTCGAGCTCGAGTTCGGGGAAATCGGTCGCGGCGAAGTCGTGCGCGATCGTCGCCGCCTCAGGAGCGCCCGAAATCGCCGTCTCGACCGCATCGCCGTTGCGCAACGCATTCGCCACCCGCGTGAAGGCGCTCGCCTCCCAGCTGTGCGTCCGACCCTCGGCGATGGCGTCGACCCATTGGGAGAAGTCTTGCAGTGCGGACTCGGTGGCGGACAGCAGCACCGGCGTCACCGGGCGTTGTTCGGCCAACCAGATGTTGAACAACTGCTCGAAAGCCCAGGCCGCCTCGCCATACGCGGTGAAGCCGACCATCCGCGCGCTGCCCTTGAGCGTGTGGAATGCGCGTCGCAGCACGGTGAGTTCGCTGCCGCCGGACGTGCTGCCGGCCAGCGTCGCAACGGCGGCCAGACCGTTCTGCAGCACTTCTCGCGCTTCGTCCAGGAAGATGTTCTGCAGATCGTCGTCTTCGAGTTCGGTGACCTCGGTGTCGGCGACCGGCGGCTTCTCGGCGCCGATGTTCACGTTCCAGCTGTCGGCCGCGAGGCTGAAAGCCTCGATCGGCGCGGGGGCGCGGCGCGGCGCGCCGAGCGCGGCGACCTTGGCGGCGATCTCCGCATCGACTTCCTCGGCGGTGAGTTCGGGCGGCAGGGTTTCGGCGTCCAGCGGCTCGACCTCCTTCCGGCCCATCAGCGGCTTGAGTTCGCCGACCGCTTCGTCGTAGACGAACAGGCGCTTGGCGAGCGCCGGCTGGTAGCCGAGCATGTCGATCAGGAAGCCGAGGGCGCCGAGGTTGTTGCCCAGCGCATCGACATCGGCGGTTACCGCCTCGGCGGTGCTGGAAAGCATCAGCCGGTCGACGTTCTCGCGCATGTGCTGAACCGTTTGCGCCGCCTGCTCGAGGCCGAGCACCGAGAAAACACCGCGCATCTGCATCAGCTGGCTCGGCACCTTGCTCAGCAGGCTCTGGTCGACCGGGTTGCGGAAGAACTGGTCGAGCGATTTTTCCAGTTCCAGCAGATGGCTGTGCAGTTCGTCGACCACGGTTCCCATGCTCTGGTGGTCGCTCATGCGCCGGTAGAGCTCTTCCATCCACGGTTCCAGCGGCTCCGACGGGCCGCCCTCGCGCGCGCGCTCGATGCGTTCGGCGAGCTGCACGGTGCGAAGGGTGAGCTGGCGGTCGTGCGGATCGAGGTCTTCGAAGGCGGCCTCCAGATACAGCACCGACGTCGCGACTTCCAGGGAAAGTTCGGTCGTCGGCGGCATGCCGGACTGCAGCGAGGCATCGACCGCGTCGTTCAGCGCCTTCGCCATCGGCAG
>JAQGMX010000338.1 GCA_028292145.1 Variovorax sp. | reverse complement strand
ATGCTCAACAAGAACGGCATGACGCTGAAGGACGTGAAAACGACCACGCTGTCGCCGCAGGCTGCCGCCCAGGCCTTCGTGGCCGGCCAGAACGATGCCGCCATGACCTACGAGCCGTACCTGTCGACCGTGCGCGCCAACCCGGCTGCCGGAAAGATTCTCGCGACCACGCTCGACTACCCGATGGTGATGGACACGGTCGGCTGCGCGCCGAAGTGGCTGCAGGCGAACGGCAAGGCGGCGCAGGCGCTGACCAACTCGTATTTCGAGGCGCGGGAGATGATCAAGAGCGACCCGGCCAAGGCCAACGAGATCATGGGCGCGGCCGTCAAGCAGACCGGCGAGCAGTTCGCGAATTCATCGGCCTATCTGCGCTGGCAGGACAAGGCGGCCAACAAGAAGTTCTTCGCCGGTGAACTCACCGCCTTCATGAAGGAAGCCGAGAAGATCCTGCTGGAAGCCGGCGTGATCCGCAAGGCGCCGGAAAACCTCGCAGTCACCTTCGACGCTTCCTTCATTAAATGAGGGCGTTCGCACCGCTCGAACCCGTCGGCAGCGGCGCGCGCTGGCTGCTGGGCGTCGGCTTTTTCGTGCTGTTCGTCACGGTCTGGTCGGCCTTCACGCTGGGCGGCTTCGTGTCGCCCACCTTCCTGGCCAGCCCGGTCACGATGGTGAAGGAAGGCTGGCTGCTCTTCACCGAATACAACTTTATCCACGACATCGGCATGACGGTGTGGCGGGTGCTCGGCGGCTTCGTGCTGGCGTCGCTCGTCGCGGTGCCGCTGGGCATCGCGATGGGTGCGTACAAGCCGGTCGAGGCGTTTCTGGAGCCCTTCGTATCGTTCTGCCGCTACCTGCCGGCGTCGGCTTTCATTCCGCTGCTGATCCTTTGGGCCGGCATCGGCGAGACGCAGAAGCTGCTGGTGATCTTCATCGGCTCGGTGTTCCAGATCATCCTGATGGTCGCGGTCATCGTCGGCGGCGCGCGGCGCGACCTGGTCGAAGCGGCCTACACGCTGGGCGCGAACAGCCGCGGCATCGTGAAGCGGGTGCTGATTCCCGGTGCGGCGCCCGGTATCGCCGAAACGCTGCGGCTGGTGCTCGGCTGGGCCTGGACCTACGTAATCGTGGCCGAGCTGATCGGTTCTTCGTCGGGCATCGGCCACATGATCACCGACAGCCAGGCGCTGCTCAACACCGGCCAGATCATCTTCGGCATCATCGTGATCGGCATCATCGGACTGGTCTCCGACTTCGCTTTCAAGGCGCTGAACCGCCGTCTGTTCGCCTGGAGCACCCTGTGAAAAACCAGCTTTCCATCCAGGGTGTCTCACGCTTGTTCGAAGGCCGAAAAGGCCAGCGCACGCAGGCGCTGCAACCGATCGATTTCGAGGTGCAGGAGAACGACTTCGTCACCATCCTCGGCCCGTCGGGTTGCGGCAAATCGACCTTGTTGCGCATCGTCGCCGGGCTCGACTTCCCGACCACCGGCGAAGTGCGTCTCGACGGCAAGGTCATCGAAGGCCCGGGCGCGGACCGCGGCGTGGTGTTCCAGAGCTACACGCTGTTCCCGTGGCTCACCATCGCGCAGAACATCCGCTTTGGCCTTCGCGAGCGTGGCATGAGCGAAGCCGAGCAGAAGGAACGCAGCGATTTCTTCATCGCCAAGGTCGGCCTGCGGGGCTTCGAAAATCATTTTCCGAAGCAGCTTTCGGGCGGCATGCAACAGCGCACCGCCATCGCGCGCGCCTTGGCCAACGATCCGAAGATGCTGCTGCTCGACGAGCCCTTCGGCGCACTCGACAACCAGACGCGCGTGCTGATGCAGGAGTTGCTGCTCGGCATCTGGGAATCCGCCCGCAAGACGGTGCTTTTCGTCACGCACGACATCGACGAGGCGATCTTCATGGCCAATCGCGTCGCCGTGTTCAGTGCGCGTCCGGGTCGCATCAAGACGGAGATCGCGGTCGACTTTCCGCATCCGCGCCACTACACGATCAAGACATCGCCGGAGTTCATGGCGCTCAAGGCACGCCTGACCGAAGAGATCCGCGCCGAGTCGATGGCATCCGCCGAACACTGAGCCGGCGATGAAGCGCGACCTGCCGTCCCTCGCGCTCTACGCGCAGGTCAAGGAGCACATTTCCCGCCGCATCCAGGACGGCACCTGGCCGGCGGGACATCGGCTTCCGTCGGAGCATGAACTGGTCGCGCAGTTCGGCATCTCGCGCATGACCGTGAACCGCGCGCTGCGCGAACTGGTCGACCAGGGCCGCATCGTGCGCGTGGCCGGCGTCGGCAGCTTCGTGGCCGAGAACAAGCCGCAGTCGACGCTGCTGCAGATTGCCAACATCGCCAGCGAGATCCGTCAGCGCGGCCACGACTACCGCTGCGAGATGCTTGCGGTCGAGCGCGTGGCTGCCTCGCCCGATGTGGCCGTCTGGCTCGACCTGCAGGCGGGCGAGTCGGTCTTTCACAGCGTCTGCCTGCACCGCGAGAACGAGACACCGGTTCAGCTCGAAGACCGCTACGTCAACCCGCGCATCGCCGGCGATTTCCTGGCGCAGGACTTCTCGAGCCTGACGCCGAGCGAGTACCTGCTGCGCAACGTGCCTTTCGACCAGATCGAGCATCTGGTCGACGCCGTACTGCCGAGCGTCGAACAGGCCGCACGGCTCGCGATGCCTGCCACCGAGCCCTGCCTGCTGCTCACGCGCCGCACCTGGACCCGCAACACGCCGGTGACCTGGGTGCGCTGCCTGCATCCGGCGTCGCGGTATCGGCTCGGCAGCCGCTTTCGATTCGACGGCAATCCGTTGGCATAGCGAATGATTTCAAACAACAACACAGGGAGCCACATGACAGCCGCAGACACCATCCTCACACCCGGCCACGTCGATCTTCAACTGCTGCGCCGCATCCACGCCGGCAGCCTCACGCTGTCGCTTGACCCGGCGACCCTCGACGGCATGCGAGCCGCGCAGGCGGCCGTGCGTCGCATCGTGGAGAACGACGAGGTGGTCTACGGCATCAACACCGGCTTCGGCAAACTCGCCAGCACGCGCATCGGCAACGACCATCTGGCCGAGTTGCAGCGCAATCTGGTGCTCTCGCACAGCGTCGGCACCGGCGCGCCGCTCGACGCTGCTGTCGTGCGGCTGGTGCTCGCGACCAAGGCAGTGAGCCTGGCGCGCGGGCATTCGGGCGTGCGCCCCGAACTGGTGGACGCGCTGCTGGCGCTGTTCAATGCAGGCATCGTGCCGCGCATCCCGGCCAAGGGATCGGTCGGCGCATCGGGCGACCTCGCGCCGCTCGCCCATTTGGCCTGCGTGCTGATCGGCGAGGGCGCCGCGTTCACCGTCGACGGCACCGAAATCACCGGTGCCGAGGCGATGCGGCAGATCGGCCTCGAACCGTTCGTGCTCGGCCCCAAGGAAGGGCTCGCGCTGCTCAACGGCACGCAGGTTTCGACCGCGCTGGCGCTTGCCGGCCTGTTCGGCGCAGAGAACGTTTTCGCCGCCGGCCTGATGTCCGGCGCGCTCTCGCTCGAAGCCGTTCAGGGTTCGATCAAGCCGTTCGATGCGCGCATCCATGCCGCGCGCGGACAGCCCGGCCAGATGGCGGTCGCAGGTGCGGTCCGCACCTTGCTCGAAGGCAGCGAGATCGTCCCGTCGCATGCTGACTGCGGCCGTGTGCAGGACCCGTATTCGATCCGCTGCATCCCGCAGGTGATGGGCGCTTGCCTCGACAACATGACGCACGCGGCGCGGGTGCTGGTGATCGAGGCGAACGCCGCTTCGGACAATCCGCTGGTGTTCGTCGGTTCAGGCATCGGTCCGGACGGCGACGCTGCCGAAGTCATCTCCGGCGGCAACTTCCACGCCGAGCCCGTGGCCTTCGCAGCCGACATCCTGGCGCTGGCGATCTCGGAGATCGCTGCCATCGCCGAGCGCCGCATCGCGCTGCTGCTCGACACCGGCCTGTCGGGCCTGCCGCCGTTTCTCATCAAGGACGGCGGTCTGCATTCGGGTTTCATGATCGCGCAGGTCACGGCGGCGGCGCTGGCGTCGGAGAACAAATCGCTCGCGCATCCGGCCAGCGTCGACAGCCTGCCGACCTCGGCCAACCAAGAGGATCACGTGTCGATGGCGACCTTCGCAGCGCGCCGGCTGGGCGACATGGTGGAGAACACGGCGGTCGTCGTCGGCATCGAGGCGATGGCGGCGGCGCAGGGCATCGAACTCAAGCGCGGACTCAAGAGTTCGCCGCTGGTCGAGGCCGAGTTCTCGCGTATCCGGGAGCAGGTCGCCTTCCTGGACCGCGACCGGTTCATGGCCACCGATGTCGAAGCGATGCGGCGCTGGGCGCTGACCGGCGCCTGGCCGGATGCGTTGCTGCAGTTGCTGCCGAGCT
>JAQGMX010000298.1 GCA_028292145.1 Variovorax sp. | reverse complement strand
TCTTCTCCTCGCCCATCGATTCGATCAGGCCCGACGCCATCTTCGTCTTGAAGAAGCCCGGGCAGATCGCGTTCACGTTGATGCCGTACTTGCCCCACTCCGCAGCCAGCGTGCGCGTGAAACCGATGACCGCCGTCTTCGACGTGTTGTACGCAATCGTCTGCATCTCCGGCGGGTTGCCGTTCAGGCCGGCGATGGAGGCGATATTGATGATTCGTCCGCGCTTGTTCGGGATCATCCAGAGGTTCGCGACCTGCTGGGCCAGCACGAAATAGCCGCGCACGTTGAGGTTCATCACCTTGTCCCAGGCCTGCACCGGATGCGATTCGGCAGGGGCACCCCAGCTGGCGCCGGCGTTGTTGATCAGGATATCGATCGCGCCCATGCGCTCCAGCGTCTGGTCGGCCAGGCGGCGCGTGTCCTCTTCCTTGCCGCAGTCGGCGGCGATCCAGCGCGCGTCGATGCCCGCGGCCTGCAGGTCGGCGGTCGCGTGCTCCAGATCGTCGGCCTTGCGGGAGCTGAGCATGATGCGCGCGCCGGCCTCGCCGAGCGCATGCGCCATTTGCAGGCCCAGGCCGCGCGAGCCGCCGGTGATCAGCGCTGTCTTGCCGGTGAGGTCGAACAGCGATTGGACGTTGCGCGTCATGGTTTCGGATCTTTCAGCCTGGAACGAACATAGATGAGAACGATGCCGGTGACGATCGCCACCACGCACGGCACGACGATCGCCCAGCCGGTGACGGCGTCTTCGTTGAGCGTGGCAATGCCGAGCGCGAGGCCGAAGCCGCCGATGAAGATCAGTAGCCAGGTCCATTTTTCAAGCCGGACGTAGGGATTGGGCGCGTCGGCGGACGCAGCGACGAGTCCGTCGACATGCGGATCGGCTGGCGGGCGCGCTGACTGCGGTGAGCGCGGGGAATTCGGCGGAGTGGGCGTAGCCATCAGAAAGCGTCCTCGGGAAGTGCCATGCAGGTCGGATCGCGACCCTCGACGACTCCGAGCCACGCGCCGATCTTCGGCAGTTCGTAATGAAAGAAATAACGGGTTGCGCCGAGCCGGCCCTGTGTCGCTGGCTGCGACGACGCGGAGTCGCGCTCGAGTGAGCGCAGCGCGACGTCGAGCCAGCTCCAGGCCAGCACGGTGTGGCCAAAGGCCTGCATATAGGGTACCGCGTTCGCGAGCGCTTCCTGCGGATCGCCGGTCGCCCAGGCTGCACGCGTGGCGGAGGCGATGCGCGCCATCGCGGCATCGAGCGCAACCGCATAGCCGGCGAGTTCTGGCACGGCTGCCGCGCGCCGTGTCGTCGCACCGATGCGCCGGCCCAGCAGTTCGAGCCCGCGGCCCTCCTCCATCAGCACCTTGCGCCCCAGCAGGTCGGCGGCCTGGATGCCGTGCGTGCCCTCATGGATCATGTTGAGCCGGTTGTCGCGCCAGTACTGCTCGACTGGAAAATCGCGCGTGTAGCCGTAACCGCCGTGCACCTGGATCGCAAGCGAATTGGCTTCGAGGCACCACTCGCTCGGCCAGCTCTTGGCGACCGGCGTCAGAACTTCAAGCAGCAGACGCGCGTCGTCGGCGGACTGCGCATCGCCCGATCCGGCTGCGGTTTTGAGTTCGTCGACCAACCTCGCGCAATACAGCATCAGCGCCAGCGCGCCTTCGCAGTACGACTTCTGAGCCAGCAACATGCGGCGCACGTCGGCGTGCTCGATGATGCGGACCTGCGGCCGCGCCGCATCCTTGCCAGCGCCGGACTTGCCGATCAGTCGGCCCTGCGGCCGGTTCTTCGCGTAGTCGAGCGACGCTTCGTAGCCGGCCATGCCCAGCATCGTTGCCGCCATGCCGATACCGATGCGGGCCTCGTTCATCATGTGGAACATGCAATGCAGTCCCTTGCCGGGCTCGCCGACCAGATAGCCGACCGCGCCGGCCTTTCCGTCGACCGGAAAGCGGCCCTCGCCGAAGTTCAACAGGGTGTTTGTCGTGCCGCGCCAACCGAGCTTGTGGTTCAGCCCAGCGAGCGCGACGTCGTTGCGTTCGCCAGTGAGGTTGCCTTCGGTATCGACCAGCTTCTTCGGCACGATGAACAGCGAAATGCCGCGCGTGCCGGGAACCAGCTTTCCATCGGCATCCGGAATCTTCGCCAGCACGATATGGACGATGTTCTCGGTCAGTTCGTGGTCGCCGGACGAAATCCACATCTTGTTGCCGGTCAGCCGATAGCGCGGGCCGAGCGGATCGCTGCCGAAGTCGTCGCCGTCGGGCACCGCGCGCGTCGCCACATCGCTCAGCGACGAGCCGGCCTGCGGTTCCGACAAACACATCGTCCCCGACCATCGCCCCGCGAACTCGTTGCGCGCAAACACCTCTTTTTGCATTGGCGTGCCGTGCACCATCAGCAGATTCGCATTGCCGCTGGTCAGCAGCCCGGAGCCGATGCTGACCGACGCCTTGGCGAAAAAAGCATTGGCCGCTGCCTGCACCGTGTACGGCAACTGCATGCCACCGATCTCGTAGTCCTGCGCCGCGCTCAGCATGCCGGACGCCGAGAAAGCCGCATGCGCATCGTGCGTAGCCTCAGGCAGCACGACCTTCTCGCCGTCGAAACGCGGCTCCTGCGTGTCGATGGTCCGGTTGTGCGGCGCGTACTTCTCGCGCGCGATGCGCTCGCAGGTATCGAGCACCGCATCGAA
>JAQGMX010000287.1 GCA_028292145.1 Variovorax sp. | reverse complement strand
CCGATGGACCAGTACATCGGCGGCATCGAGCACGCCATCCTGCACCTGCTGTACGCGCGCTTCTGGACCAAGGTGATGCGCGACCTGGGGCTGGTGAAGGTCGACGAGCCCTTCGCCAAGCTGCTCACGCAGGGCATGGTGCTCATCCCCATCTACTGCCGGCGCAACGAGAAGGGCGGCAAGGACTACTTCCCGCCGCTGGAAGTCACGCCCGTGCTCGACGCCCAGGGCCGCATCGCCGGCGGCACGCTGGCCGACGGCTCGGCCGTGGAATACGGCGGCGTGGGCAAGATGGGCAAGAGCGAGCGCAACGGCGTCGACCCGCAGGACCTGATCGAAAAGTACGGCGCCGACACCGCACGCCTCTACACGATGTTCACGGCGCCGCCCGAAGCCACGCTGGAGTGGAACGATGCGGCGGTCGAGGGCAGCTACCGCTTCCTGCGCCGGGTCTGGAACTTCGGCGCCGCGCAGCAGGCCGCGATCGAGGCCGGCGGCATTCCGGGCCAGCCTTCCAGTTTCGGCAAGGCCGCCCAGGCGCTGCGCCGCGAGGTCCACACCGTGCTGCGCCAAGTCGATGACGACTACCAGCGCATGCAATACAACACCGTCGTTTCCGGCGCGATGAAGCTGCTGAACGCGCTGGAATCGTTCAAGCCGGACGGGCTGCCCGGCGACGCTTTCGCGCTGCACGAGGGCTTCGGCATCCTGCTGCGCGTGCTGTATCCGGCCACGCCGCACATCGCGCACCAGCTCTGGCAACAGCTCGGCCACGACAAGGCGCATGGCGACCTGCTCGACGCGTCCTGGCCGCAGGTCGATCCGGCTGCGCTGGTGCAGGACGAAGTCGAGCTGATGCTCCAGGTCAACGGCAAGTTGCGCGGCAAGCTGCTGGTGCCGGCTTCGGCGAGCAAGGACGAGATCGAGGCGATGGCGCTGGCCTGCGACGATTTCGTGACCTTCGCTGCCGGCGCTGCGGTCAAGCGCGTGATCGTGGTGCCGGGGCGCCTGGTCAACGTGGTCCTCTGACCGGCTTCTTGGGACTTTTTTATATCGCTATGGCATTCATGACGCACAACTCCACATCGGATCGCACACCAGGTGCCGCGCTCTCTCGTCGCCGGCTGCTCGCCGTTTCGGCATCGGTTGCGGGCAGTGCGCTGGCCGTCGCGGGGCTGGCCGGTTGCGGCTTCGCGCTGCGCAAGCCGCCGATCTTCGCCTTCAAGTCGATCGCGATTCCCGGTAATTCGGCCTTCATCAACTATCTGCGCCGCAATCTCGGTTCCACAGGCACGGTCCAGGTGATCCCGGCCGATCGGCAGCGCGAAGCCGACGTGATCCTCGACATCCTCGGCGAGGAGCGCACCCGTTACGTGCTCTCGACCAACGCCGCCGGCGAAGTCCGCGAGCTGGAGCTGCGCTATCGCCTGCGTTTCCGCCTGCGTACGCCGGCCGGCAAAGAGCTGCTGCTGAGCGAAATCGCACAGAAGCGCGACCTGACCTACAACGAAACCAACGCGCTCGCCAAGGAAGGCGAGTCCGAACTGCTCTACCGCGACATGCAGAACGATATCGCCCAGCAGATGCTGCGCCGGCTGGCCGCGGTCAAGGAACTGTAGGCCGCGCATGCAGCTGACTTCGGCGCAGCTACCTGCGCACCTGGCGCAATCGAACAAAGGGCTGCGCCCGCTCTACACCATCCACGGCGACGAGCCGTTGCTGGCGCAGGAAGCGGCAGACGCCATCCGTGCCGCCGCGCGGGCTCAGGGCTACACCGAGCGCAGTTCGTACACTGTGGCCGGCGCGCATTTCGACTGGAGCGCGGTGCTCGCGGCCGGCGGTTCGCTGAGCCTGTTCGCCGACAAGCAGATCGTCGAGATCCGCATTCCGTCGGGCAAGCCAGGCAAGGACGGCAGCGCCGCGCTGCAGCACATCGCCGAAGCAGCCAAGGGCAATGACAGCACGCTCACGCTGGTGCTTCTGCCCCGGCTCGACAAGGCGACGCGCACCGGCGCCTGGTTCTCCGCGCTGGAGAACAACGGCATGTCGCTGCAGGTCGATCCGGTGGAGCGGGCCGCGCTGCCGCAGTGGATCGCGCAGCGGCTGGCGCTGCAGGGCCAGCGCGTGAAGAGCGGCGAGGAAGGCCAGCGCACGCTGCAGTTCTTCGCCGATCGCGTCGAAGGCAATCTGCTGGCTGCGCATCAGGAAATCCAGAAGCTTGCGCTGCTGCACCCGGCCGGCGAACTCGGCTGGGAGCAGGTCGAGGGCGCGGTGAACAACGTCGCGCGTTACGACGTCTTCAAACTTTCCGAGGCGGTGCTGGCCGGCAATCCCGAGCGCGTGGCCCGCATGCTCGACGGCCTGCGTGCCGAGGGCGAGGCCGAGGTGCTCGTTCACTACACGCTGGCCGAGGACATTCGCGCGCTCAAGCGCGTCAAGGACGCGATGGCCGCCGGACGACCGCTGCCGATGGCGCTGCGCGAAAACCGCATCTGGGGTCCGCGCGAGCGAGCCTTCGAGCGCGTGCTGCCGCGGCTGGACGACCGCACACTGGTCCGGCTGCTGCGCGCGGCGCACGTGGTCGATGGCATCGTCAAGGGCCTGAAGCAGCCCGACTGGCCGACCAACGGCTGGCAGGCATTGCAGCGGCTGGCGCTGATGCTCTGTCGCAGCTGCATGACGGTAGCTGCATGACGGCGAGCGCGTGAAGGCGTTCCGAAACGCGCTGTTTCGCTGTCGGTAACAGCCGTGTCGAATGCGCGTGGGAAAATCGGGCCATGAACGCGTTCACTCTCAACGAAAACATGCAGGCGCTCGGCCTGCAGGCGAAGACAGCTTCGGCGCTGATGGCCAAGGCCAGCGCTGCAACCAAGAACACCGCTTTGAAGGCGCTCGCTGCCCGCCTGCGGGCCGTCGGCCCCGAGCTGGCGGCAGCCAACGCCCGCGACATCGAACGCGCCGTTGCAGCCGGCCTTTCCGCACCGATGGTCGATCGGCTCAAGCTGACGCCGAAGGTGCTCGAAACCGTCGCGCTCGGCTGCGAACAGCTCGCGGCGATGCCCGACGTGATCGGCGAGATCTCCGGCATGAAGCAGCAGCCCAGCGGCATCCGCGTCGGCCAGATGCGCGTGCCGATCGGCGTCTTCGGCATGATCTACGAGAGCCGTCCCAACGTGACCATCGAGGCCGCGAGCCTGGCGATCAAGAGCGGCAACGCGGCGATCCTGCGCGGCGGTTCGGAAGCCATCGAGTCCAACAAGGCGTTGGCGCTGCTGGTGTCCGAGGCGCTGGCCGAGGCCGGCCTGCCGGTCGATGCGGTGCAACTCGTGCAGACGACCGACCGCGAGGCCGTCGGCCACCTGATCGCGATGCCGCAGTACGTCGACGTCATCATTCCGCGCGGCGGCAAGGGCCTGATCGAACGGATCAGCCGCGACGCCAAGGTGCCGGTCATCAAGCATCTGGACGGCAACTGCCACGTCTACGTCGACGACAGCGCGCCGCTGGACATGGCGCTCAGGATCGTCGACAACGCCAAGACGCAGAAATACAGCCCTTGCAACGCGGCCGAGGGCCTGCTGGTGGCGGCGTCGATCGCCGACATCTTCCTGCCGGACATTGCCGCCGTGTTCGCAGCCAAGGGCGTCGAGATGCGCTGCGATGCCGAGGCCGCGCGCATCCTGCGGGCCGAAGGCGCAAACGACGCGAAGATCGTCGACGCGGTCGAGTCGGACTGGTCGGAGGAATACCTGGCGGCGGTGATCAGCATCAAGGTCGTCGCCGGACTGGACGAAGCCATTGCGCACATCAACCGCTATTCGAGCCACCACACCGATGCCATCGTCACGCGCGATCACATCAACGCCCAGCGCTTCCTGCGCGAAGTCGATTCGGCCAGCGTGATGGTGAATGCGAGCACCCGCTTCGCCGACGGCTTCGAATTCGGACTGGGCGCGGAGATCGGCATCAGCACCGACAAGTTTCATGCGCGCGGTCCGGTTGGCATCGAGGGCCTGACTTCGCTCAAATATGTGGTGCTGGGTCAGGGCGAAATCAGGGGTTGAGGCGCACGCTCGACCCATCAGCCTGACCGGCTTCAGGTTGTCATTTCATCAACCGACCCCAAATCCTGCTATTCCGCTCAACCTTTTCGCCGAACCCGTACAGAAGGCCGCCGCATGGTCCCCCATCTCGTCACTGCCCTGACCGGCCCGATCAACGAACTCGAACAGCGCGTGCTCGATTCCACGCCGGCCATCGAGCGCTGGTTCCGGCTCGAATGGATGGAGCACACGCCGCCGTTCTACAGCTCGGTCGACATCCGCAATGCAGGTTTCAAGCTGGCGCCGGTCGACACCAGCCTGTTTCCAGGTGGCTGGAACAACCTGACGCAGCAGATGCTGCCGCTCGCCGTCCAGGCCGCGCAGGCCGCCATCGAAAAGATCTGTCCCGAGGCGCGCAACCTGCTCGTCATTCCGGAAAACCATTCGAGCAACACGTTCTACATGGCGAACATTGCGCAGCTGGTGCGCATCTTCCACATGGCTGGACTCAACGTTCGGGTCGGCTCCATCGACCCGGCGATCAAATCGCCCAAGACGATCGAGCTGCCCAACGGCGACACGGTGACGCTGGAGCCGGTGGTGCGCACCAAGCGCCGTCTCGGCATCAAGAACTTCGATCCGTGCACCATCCTTCTGAACAACGATCTGTCGGCGGGCACGCCGGGCATCCTGGAAGACCTGCACGAGCAGTACCTTTTGCCGCCGGTGCACGCCGGCTGGTCGGTGCGACGCAAGAGCAACCACTTCCGCAGCTACGAAGAGGTTTCCAAGCGCTTCGGCAAGCTGCTGGGCATCGATCCGTGGCTCATCAACCCGATGTCGACGCGGGCCGAAGGCATCGATTTTTCCGAAGGCGCGGGCATGGACGTGGTGGCAAGCCATGTCGATGCGATGCTTTCGAAGGTGCGCCGCAAGTACAAGGAATACGGCATCAACGAAAAGCCGTTCGTGATCGTCAAGACTGACAACGGCTCGCATGAACTGAGCGCGATGACGGTGCGCGACAGCAAGGAGATCGAAGCCATGGGCCAGAAGGCGCGTGCGCAGCTTGCCGCCGCAGGCAGGGACGGCCCGACGACGCACGAGATGATCTTCCAGGAAGGCGTGCTGACCAACGAACGCGTGCAGAACGGCGTGGCCGAGCCGGTCGTCTACATGATGGACCGCTACGTCGTCGGCGGTTTCTACCGCGTGCATGCCGGCCGCAGCACCGATGAGAGCCTGGCTTCGCCGGGTGCGAACTACGTGCCGCTGGCTTTCTCCGACGGTGGGCATCTGCCGCAGCACAGCGCCAAGCCGGGCGCCAGCGCACCGAACCGCTTCTATATGTACGGCGTGATCGGTCGCCTGGCAATGGTGGCTGCCAGCTACGAGATGGAAGCGACCGATCCGGACGCCGAGGTCTACGAGTAGCGCACTTTCTATCGGTCGCCGTTTAGGCCGATTCCGAAGGTCTGCCGATGCTTCCACGAAAACAATCCTGCTTCGATTCATTCAAAGCAGGATTTTTCACATGAGCGACATCAGAGTTGGTTCTTCCATCCGGACTCAGGCAATGTCTCGCGCTTCGGCACATGTACCTGAAGGTAAGCGCGATCCAGGTCAATTCACGCGGAAGGTAGCGGACAGCGCCGGACGGCGTCAACTTCTCAGGGGTTCGATCGAGGAGCCCGGACCTGCGTTCGGGCCACAACCCACGCCTGTGGTCATCGGGTTCTGCAACATGCTGCTGAACACCCGCTACGGCGAGTCGACGGCGGGCACGAGTTCCCGCCGCAACGAGATTACCCTGGCGCTCGAGACCGGAGAGACCGCCGTCATCAAGGGTGATGAGCAGAATCGGACTTTCAAGATACGAACCCAACGGGGCGTTGTTCAGGAAGGTACGTTCGGCGCCGACGGCGCACAGGCCCTTCGCGGTTTTCAGACGCCGCAAGAATTTCGCGATCAACTCACGCGGATGCTTCGGGCGACCGGATGGGAAAATGCCAGGGCACTGCCGGATCGCTGAGCTGACCGCCGTTTAGGCTGATTCCGAAGAGCGATCGGTGCTTCGGCGAAAAGAATCCGTGCTTCATTCACTGGAGCGGATTTTTTCAATGAGCAAGATCGCAATCAGTTCTTCTTTCCGGAATCAGCCAAATTCCGTCGCAACCGCCCATCTGCCCAAAGAGGCGCGTGATTCCGGCGTTTTCAAACGGACGGGGGAAGACGGTGTCGGCCGGCCTCGCAGGGGTCCCATGCAGACCACCGGCCTACCGCCCCAGCAACAGGTCGCGCCAGGTGCTCTCGCCGAGGTCAACAGTGCACTGGGCATCGCGGTTTCGGGACGCCGAGAGAGCTGCACGACCAGCTGCAGCGGTTTATGGATGCGGACGGATGGGCGAACGTCCGTCCTTTGCCGGATCGCTGAACTGAACGCAAACCGCGCAAAACG
>JAQGMX010000269.1 GCA_028292145.1 Variovorax sp. | reverse complement strand
CTGCGGTGCATGGGCATTTTGTGGACATCCGAAAATTTTCATGAACACCCCGTGGTCTGCGCGCACTTCGTGTCGCTACGCCCTCCCCCTTGCAGGGGCAACGCTTGCGGCCTGGCAAAGCCAGTTCCACGGCGTTCTTGAAAAAACCAGTCCGATCATCATTGCTGAGTAATCAAATGCAAAAATTTACCGTACACAAGGGTCTGGTCGCTCCGATGGACCGCGAGAACGTCGATACCGACGCGATCATTCCCAAGCAGTTTCTGAAGTCGATCCGCAAGACCGGCTTTGGGCCGAATCTGTTTGATGCCTGGCGCTACCTGGACGCCGGCTTTCCGGGTCAGGACCCGGCCACACGCAAGCCGAACCCCGACTTCGTGCTCAACCAGCCGCGCTATGCCGGCGCCTCGATTTTGCTGGCGCGGAAAAACTTCGGCTGCGGCTCGTCGCGCGAGCACGCGCCCTGGGCGCTCGACCAGTTCGGCTTTCGCGCGATCATCGCGCCGAGCTACGCCGACATCTTCTTCAACAACAGCTTCAAGAACGGCCTGCTGCCGATCGTGCTGCCCGACGCGCAGGTCGCGACGCTGTTCGACGAAGTGTTCGCCTTTCCCGGCTACAAGCTGACGGTCGACCTGGAGCGCCAGGTCGTCGTGAAGCCGGACGGCACCGAACTCGCGTTCGACGTGCAGGCTTTCCGCAAGTACTGCCTGATCAACGGTCTGGACGACATTGGCCTGACGCTGCAGAAGAAGGACAAGATCAAGGCTTTCGAAGCCGAGCGCCTGGCGACGAAGCCGTGGCTGGCCAAGACCTCGCTGGTCTGAACCCCCAGCGCAAAGCCGCTTTCCCCTACTTCCCTCTAATTAGAAGACACCAAAAGATCCATTCATGAAAATCGCAGTTCTGCCGGGTGACGGCATCGGCACCGAAATCGTCGCGGAAGCCATCCGCGTGCTCGACACGCTCGACCTGACCTTCGAGATGGAAACCGCGCTGGTCGGCGGCGCCGCCTACGACGCGCACGGCCATCCGCTGCCCGACGCCACGCTGAAGCTGGCCAAGGAAGCCGACGCGGTGCTGTTCGGTGCCGTTGGCGACTGGAAGTACGACACGCTGGAGCGCCAGTTCCGCCCGGAACAGGCCATCCTCGGCCTGCGCAAGAATCTGGGCCTGTTCGCCAACTTCCGTCCGGCGATCTGCTACGAGGAACTGGTCGGCGCTTCGAGCCTCAAGCCAGAACTCATCGCCGGACTCGACATCCTCATCATCCGCGAGCTGACCGGCGACATCTATTTCGGCCAGCCGCGCGGCCGGCGCATCGCAGTCGACGGGCATTTCCCCGGCGCCGAAGAAGCTTTCGACACGATGCGCTACTCGCGACCCGAGGTCGAGCGCATCGCCCGCGTCGCCTTCGAGGCCGCCCGCAAGCGCAGCAAGCGCGTGACCAGCGTCGACAAGGCCAACGTGCTGGAAACCTTCCAGTTCTGGAAAGACATCGTGACCGAGGTCGGCAAGGACTATCCGGACGTCGAGCTCGACCACATGTACGTCGACAACGCGGCAATGCAGCTGGTGAAGGCGCCGAAGAAGTTCGATGTGATCGTCACCGGCAACATGTTCGGAGACATCCTTTCGGACGAGGCCGCGATGCTGACCGGATCGATCGGCATGCTGCCCTCGGCATCGCTCAATTCGAGCAGCCAGGGCCTGTACGAACCGAGCCACGGCAGCGCGCCCGACATCGCGGGCAAGGGAATCGCCAATCCATTGGCTACAATTCTTTCCGCTGCCATGATGCTCCGCTTCTCCCTCAACCAACCCGAAGCTGCCGACCGAATCGAGTCGGCGGTCAAGTCCGTGCTCGCCTCCGGCCTGCGCACGGGCGATATCTGGTCCGAAGGCACGAAGCGGGTCGGCACCCGCGAAATGGGCGACGCGGTGGTTGCAGCACTTTCTTCATCGATCATTAAAAAGACGATTACCGGCTAACCGCAGCCCGCTTCGTCACGCCCCCACCCGGCTCGACGAGCCGGGCGCAAAGAGAAATCCACATCTTTCTTCAAAGGGCAAACTGAAATGGCGAACGCATCTCAACCTCTGGTCGGCCTCGTAGGCTGGCGCGGCATGGTCGGCTCGGTCCTGATGGACCGCATGCAGGCCGAAGGCGACTTCGGACTGATCGAGCCGGTCTTCTTTTCGACCTCCAATGCCGGCGGCAAGGCCCCGGCGATGGCGAAGAACGAAACCACGCTGAAGGACGCGCACGACATCGCCGCACTCGCCAAGTGCGACATCATCATCACGGCCCAGGGCGGCGATTACACCAGCGAGGTCTTCCCGAAGCTGCGCGCCGCCGGCTGGAACGGCCATTGGGTTGATGCGGCATCGACGCTGCGCATGAACGATGACGCGGTCATCGTGCTCGACCCGGTCAATCTGCCGGTGATCCAGAACGCGCTGGCCAAGGGCGGCAAGAACTGGGTCGGCGGCAACTGCACCGTCAGCTGCATGCTGATGGGCGTCGGCGCGCTGTACAAGGCCGGTCTGGTCGAATGGATGACCAGCATGACGTACCAGGCGGCTTCCGGCGGCGGCGCGCAGCACATGCGCGAGTTGCTGACGCAGTTCGGCACGCTGAACGCCGAAGTGCGCTCGCTGCTGGACGACCCGAAGTCGGCCATCCTCGAAATCGACCGCAAGGTGCTGCACAAGCAGCAGAACCTGAGCTCGGCCGAAACGGCGAACTTTGGCGCACCGCTGGGCGGCTCGCTGATCCCGTGGATCGACAAGGACCTGGGCATTGGCAAGGGCATGGACGACGCCGAATGGGGCATGTCGAAGGAAGAATGGAAGGGCGGCGCCGAAACCAACAAGATCCTCGGCCAGGGTGCGGGCTTCGGCACCGCCGCCACACCGGTCGACGGTTTCTGCGTTCGGGTCGGCGCCATGCGCTGCCACAGCCAGGCGCTGACCTTCAAGCTCAAGAAGAACGTGCCGTTGGCCGACATCGAAGCCATGATCGCAGGCGACAACGCCTGGGCGAAGGTGATTCCGAACACGCGCGAAGCCACGGTGAAGCACCTTACGCCCGTCGCGGTCACCGGCACGATGGACATCCCGGTCGGCCGCATCCGCAAGCTGGCGATGGGCCCGGAATACGTCGGCGCTTTCACGATCGGCGACCAGCTGCTCTGGGGCGCTGCCGAGCCGCTTCGGCGCATGTTGCGGATCCTTTTGGAAGCCTGAGTACTACTGTCTTTGACGGAGTTGGTACCTACTAAGCAGAACTTCCTACTGCCTTGTCAGCGTTTGGCGATGGTGTTAACGTCCTCTTACACTTTTCGGGCCGCGGCGCCCGCCATCACAGCATGACACGACATCCGATGCCACCGGCCCGCATCCCCGCCGGTCCGACCGCACAACGTTTCCGCACTGCGCCGCTCACGCTGGTCGCCGCGGCGGTTGCAATCGTTCTCGGGACCTTGAGCGGCGAAGCGGTCGCGCTGTCGCTCGGCCGCATCAACGTCCTTTCGGCACTGGGAGAACCGCTGCGTGCAGAGGTGGCCATCACGGAAATCACCGCTGCCGAAGCGGAAGGATTGCGCGTCAATATCGCATCCAGCGACGCCTTTCGCGTCGCAGGCATTCCCTACAACACAGCGCTTTCGGACGTTCGCGCCTCACTTCAGCAGCGCTCCGACGGCCGCTACATGGTGCGGTTGACGAGCACCCGCGGCCTGACCGACCCGTTCGTCGACCTGTTGCTGGAAGCCAACAGTAGCACCAGCCGCGTGGTCCGCGATTACACATTGCTGCTGGATCCGCCCGCCAGCCGACCGCCACCCGCATCGGCATCCGCACCCGTTGTCGCGCCTTCCGCGGCAGCGCCCGTCATCGCGACGCCGGCTGTGCGAGCGGCGCAACGCCCCGTTGAAGCGGCGCCGGCGCCGGCGCCCGCTCCTGTTTCGGCTGCAGCCCCAGCCCCAGCCACAGCTACAGCGCCTGCTCGCGCACTGGCTCCTTCACGCGAGCCTGCGCGCAGCACGCCGCAGCAGGTCACCGTGCGCGCCGGCGACACCGCCAGCAAGATTGCCAGCAACTACAAGCCGGCCGAAGTCTCGCTCGATCAGATGCTGGTCGCCATGTTGCGCACCAATCCTGACGCCTTCATCAGCGGCAACATGAACCGCATCAAGGCCGGCGCGCTGATCGATCTTCCCGACGCTTCGCAGGCCGGCGCGACGACGGCGCCTGAAGCAAAACGCATGGTCATTGCGCAAAGCCGCGACTTCGGCGACTACCGTCGTCGCCTGGCGGACAATGCCCCCGCGTCACGGGTCGCGGAATCCGGCCGGCAGGCCGGCGGCAAGCTGCAGGCCAGCGTCGAAGACCGCAGCACGACCGCCGTTTCGCCCGACAAGCTGACGGTCGCCCAGGGCCGACTGGCCGATCAGCAACTCGCCCAGGCCCGGCAGGCACAAGAGAGCAACGCCCGGTTGGCGGAGCTGTCGAAGAACATCGGGGAACTGAACAGGCTCCAGGCGGCAGGCAACGGTGCCGTCGCCGACGGCGCGGCCGCAGGCGCTGCGGCAACGGTGTCGCCGGCGCCGACGCAAACCCTCCCAACTTCGCCAACAGCACAAACGCCGCCGGCCGCGCCGGTCGCTCCGGCAGTCGTCGGCGCCGTGACAGCAGCCGCTCCGCCCGCTGCTCCGCCTGCACCTGCCGCATCCTCCCCTGCATTGACTGCATCGACTGCACCTGAAGAAGCGGCCTGGTACGTCGAGCTTCTCAACAACCCGATCGTCCTGGGCGGGCTCTCGCTGATCGTGCTTCTGCTCGGCTGGATCGCCTACCGGCTGACCGGGAAACGTCGCCAGGACACCGGAGACAGCGTTTTCATGGAAAGCCGGCTGCCGAAAGACTCGTTCTTCGCAGGTAGCGGCGGTGAAACGGTCGACACCAAGAATCGCGGCAACTCGATCATTTCGTCGCTGTCCTATTCGCCGAGCCAGATGGATTCGGGCGATGTCGATCCGGTCGCGGAAGCCGATGTGTACCTCGCCTACGGCCGCGATCTGCAGGCCGAAGAAATCCTGCGCGAAGCGCTGCGCGTCAACCCGGAGCGCGCAGCCATCCATCTGAAGCTGCTCGAAATCCATGCGAAGCGTCGCGATCTGCGCGCCTACGAAGCGCTAGCGGCCGATGTGCAGAAGCTGACCGGCGGCACGGGGAACGACTGGAGCCGTGTGGTCGAGATGGGCAAGGAACTCGACCCGGGCAATCCGCTGTACGAAGCGGGCATGCGATCGCCGACTTTCGCGCCGGAATCGGCTGCGCCGGCTGCTGCGACGAATCTCTCAGCCGCTGCGGCGCTGGCCGGCGTGGCGGGCTTTTCGCACACGCTCAGCGCGCCTTCTTCGTCGCCTTCTTCATCACCGCCGCCGCCACCTCCCGCTCAAACCCCCAGCATTTACGCCGCACCGCCGCCGGCTTTCGTGCCGTCCGTCGCGCCGCTGGACTTCGACCTCGATCTCGATCGTCCCGACGCCCAGGCCGCGCTCGACTCCGAATGGATCACGGCCAGCCTGCCGACGCGCCCAGCGCCGCTGCCGAAGGCTGCGCCCTCCCCGGCACCGTCGGTGACGCCGGATGCGGCGCCGATCAATCTGCCCCTGATCGATCTCGAAAACGACTTCAACACCGAACCCGGTGCGCTAGAAATGCCCGCTGCGCGCCCGGCGGCGCAAACGGACTCGGAAAACAACGAACCCGTCACCGTGCGCGGGGACCTGAAGGGCGATTCCGGCTTCATCGAGTTCGACATGAGCGCGTTCACCGGTCTGCGCACAGCCGAGCACACCGACACCGAAGTCGGCGGCCTGGACGATTTCGGCGGCAGGCCCGGCAGCGAAACCCCTCACGCCATCAAGCTTTCCCTGGCGCGCGAACTGCAGGCCCTCGGCGACACCGAAGGCGCACGGTCGCTCATGGAAGAAGTCGAAGCTGAAAGCTCCGGCGACCTGAAGATTCAGGCCAAGCAGTTGCTGGCGAGCCTGTGAACGGCGCATGAGACTGGCGCTCGGCGTCTCGTACAACGGACGGGCTTATCACGGCTGGCAGAGCCAGCTCTCGGGCCAGACGGTGCAGGACAAGCTCGAGGCCGCGCTGGCCCGGTTCGCCGGCCTGAATGCCGGACAACGCATCACGACGCTTTGCGCAGGCCGCACCGACACCGGCGTCCACGGACTGATGCAGGTCGTCCATTTCGACACCGATATCGAACGCACGCCCTTCTCATGGGTTCGCGGCACCAACCGTTACCTGCCGGAAGACATCGCGGTGCAATGGGCACATCCGGTGCCGGACGCTTTTCACTGCCGTGCAAGTGCGCTGACGCGGCGCTACCGCTACCTGCTGTCGCAGTCGCCGGTGCGGCCGAGCGTCGATGCGGGTCGCGTCGGATGGTCGATGCGCGCGCTCGACGGCGATGCGATGCGCGCGGCGGCGGCCCTGCTGGTCGGCCGGCACGATTTCACCTCGTTCCGCGCGTCGGCCTGCCAGGCGCTGTCGCCGGTCAAGCATGTGCGCCGGATCGACATCGTGCAGCAGCGGGATGCGCGTGCGGGCGTGTCGGACGGTCTCGAGATCGAGCGCTGCCAGTGGCAGTTCGAATTCGAAGCCGACGCGTTCCTGCACCACATGATCCGCAACATCCTCGGCTGCCTCGTGCGGGTCGGCCAAGGCGACGCGCCGCCCGAATGGATGGGCGAGGTTCTGGCCGCGCGCAGCCGGAAAGTCGCGGCGCCGACCTTCTCCCCGGCAGGCCTGTACTTTCTCGGACCGCTGTACGACGCGGCCTGGGGATTGCCGGCGGAAGCGACCTTTCGCGAAAGCCCCTGAAGACTCGCTGCGTATGATCGTCGCGCATGACTTCCGACGCATCTGAATCATCCGTAACGTCCCCGTTCCAGCCAGCCAGGACCCGCATCAAGATCTGCGGTCTCACGCGCGAGCAGGACCTCGACGCCGCCGTCGCTGCCGGTGCCGACGCCGTGGGTTTCGTGCTCTACGCAGCCAGCCCGCGCGCAGTGAGCGTGGCGCGGGCCGCCGAACTTGCGGCGCGACTGCCGCCCTTCGTCACGCCGGTGTTGCTTTTCGTCAACGAGACGTTGGCAGCGACACTCGCCGCGCTGCGCGCCGTGCCCGGTTCGACGGCCCAGTTCCACGGCGACGAAACGCCCGCGCAGTGCATCGAAGCGACCGGATTCGGCGCCCATCGCTTTCTGCGTGCGGCCCGTATTCCCCTCGGTGCCGCCGGTGCCGATTTCGACCTCGTAAAATACGCTTCCGATTTCTCTCACGCCCAGGCCATCCTGCTCGACGCCCATGTCGACGGATTCGGCGGTGGCGGCAAGGCATTCGATTGGTCACTTCTTCCAACCGCCGTCGACGCTCACCTCGTCTTGAGTGGTGGACTCACACCTGCAAACGTGGCAGATGGCATACGCCAGCTCCGGCCGCGATGCGCATCGCTGGCCGTTGATGTGAGCTCCGGCGTCGAAGCCGTCGGCCCCGATTCGAAGGGGTTGAAGGGCATCAAGGACGCCAAGAAGATTCGCGAATTCGTCGCTGCCGTGCGTGCAGCCGACGCATCGACCCAATAGACATTGCCGCGCGGTCCCGATTCAGGGCATACAAGCGGCGCAACGATCGAGAGAAAAAATCATGGACGGCACCCGCTATCAACAACCCGACGCTACCGGCCACTTCGGCAACTACGGCGGCACTTTCGCAAGCGAGACGCTCACGCACGCCATTCAGGAGTTGCGAGAAGCGTACGAGCGCTACAAGGACGACGCCGACTTCCTGGCCGAATTCCACTACGAACTCGCGCATTTCGTCGGCCGGCCCTCGCCGGTCTATCACGCCGCGCGCACCAGCCGCGAAATGGGCGGCGCTCAGATCTACCTGAAGCGCGAAGACCTGAACCACACCGGCGCCCACAAGATCAACAACGTGATCGGCCAGGCGATGCTGGCCCGGCGCATGGGCAAGCCGCGCATCATTGCCGAGACCGGCGCCGGCCAGCACGGCGTGGCGACCGCGACCATCTGCGCACGCTACGGCCTCGAATGCATCGTCTACATGGGCAGCCAGGACGTGCAGCGCCAGAGTCCGAACGTCTACCGCATGAACCTGCTCGGCGCGACGGTGGTGCCGGTCGAATCCGGCAGCAAGACGCTGAAAGACGCGCTCAACGAAGCGATGCGCGACTGGGTCGCCAACGTCGACAACACGTTCTACATCATCGGTACGGTGGCCGGCCCGCACCCGTATCCAATGATGGTGCGCGACTTCCAGAGCGTGATCGGCACCGAATGCATAGCGCAGATGCCGCAGATGCTGGCGGCGCAGGACATCGTCGACCTCAGCGAAGACCGGCAGCCCGACGTCGTGGTCGCCTGCGTCGGCGGCGGCAGCAACGCGATGGGCATCTTCTACCCGTACATCCCGTACGAGAACACGCGCCTGATCGGCGTCGAAGCGGCCGGCGAGGGACTTGACAGCGGCAAGCATTCCGCATCGATCCTGCGCGGCAGCCCGGGCGTTCTGCACGGCAACCGCACCTACCTGCTGCAGAGCGAAGACGGCCAGGTGACCGAAACGCACAGCATCAGCGCCGGCCTGGACTATCCCGGCGTCGGCCCCGAGCACGCATTCCTGGCCGACATCGGCCGCGCCGAATACGTCGGGGTGACCGACAAGGAAGCGCTCGACGCCTTCCATTACCTGTGCCGCACCGAAGGCATCATCCCGGCGCTCGAATCCGCCCATGCCGTGGCCTACGCGATGAAGTTGGCGAAAACCATGCGCACCGACCAGTCGATCCTGGTGAACCTCTCCGGTCGCGGCGACAAGGACATCGGCACCGTCGCCGACCTGTCGGGCGTCGAGTTCTACGACCGTCCGTCGATGCGCGGCAT
>JAQGMX010000236.1 GCA_028292145.1 Variovorax sp. | reverse complement strand
TGCAGCGACCAGATGTAGTAGTCGACCCCCACGTCCGGACTGAAAGCAATGCCAGACAGCGGCGGATAGGCCAGCCAACCGGTGCGTGCGAATTCACCCACGAACAGCGACGCCATCACCAGGCCGGCGCCGAAGGTGGTCATCCAGAAGCTGAAGTTGTTCAGGAACGGAAACGCCACGTCGCGCGCGCCGATCTGAAGCGGCACCACGAAGTTCATGAGGCCGGTCACCAGAGGCATCGCCAAGAAGAAGATCATGATCACGCCGTGGGCCGTGAAGATCTGGTCGTAGTGGTGCGGCGGCAGGAAGCCGGCGTTGTCGCCGAAGGCGAAAGCCTGGTGGGCGCGCATCATGATGGCGTCGGCAAAGCCGCGCAGCAGCATCACCAGGCCCAGGATGATGTACATGATGCCGATCTTCTTGTGGTCGATGCTGGTGATCCAGTCGCGCCACAAGATGCCCCACACCTTGAAGTAGGTCAGGCCGACGACGACTGCCGTGCCGCCGAGGGCGACGGCAATGAAGGTCATCAGCAAAATCGGGTCGTGCAGGGGAATCGCATCCCATGTCAGGCGCCCGAAGAGCAGCTTCGTCAAATCGATTCGGTCGAGCATGATCAATCTCGTGGAGTGCACATCGCCGCGACATAAGTGCGCGTCGAGGATTCGTTATTGTTGTCAGGACGCCACGGTTTCGCGGTGACGTTGTAGGCGCCCGGTCGGCCGAGGCCGCCGTTCGCATCGATGGCCATCATGTCCTTCATGCACATCTTGCTGCTGTCGACGCATCGGTTGAGGATGGCGTCGTACAGATCGGGAGCCACCGTGGCGAAACGCTGCACGGGCACGCGCTCGCTCGGCTTTTCCAGATTCGTGTAAGTCGGACGGTCGAGCGTGCCGCCGCCGGCCTTGGTGCGCGCGACCCAGCGGCCGAAGTCGTCGTTCGACATCCCGTGGAACTTGAAGCGCATGCCGGAGAAGCCCGCGCCGCTGTAGTTCGCCGAGAAACCGTCGAACACGCCGGGCTCGTTGATGACCGCATGCAGCTTGGTCTCCATGCCGGGCATCGCGTAGATCTGGCCTGCCAGCGCCGGGATGAAGAAGGAATTCATCACCGTCGTCGACGTGATCTTGAACTGGATCGGACGATCGACCGGCGCGGCAAGCTCGTTGACCAGTGCAATCCCTTGCTCCGGGTAGATGAAGAGCCATTTCCAGTCGAGCGCCACCACTTCGACAACCAGCGGTTGCGTGTTCGGCGGGATCGGGCGTTTGGCGTCGAGCCGGCTCAGCGCGCGGTAAGGATCGAGCGTGTGCGTGCTGATCCAGGTCACCGCGCCGAGCGCGATGATGATCAGCAGCGGCGCCGCCCAGATCGCCAGCTCGAGCAGCGTCGAGTGGTCCCAGTTGGGGGCGTACTCGGCTTGCGCCTCCTTGCTCGAATGACGGTATCGCCATGCGAAATAGACGGTCAGCGCAATCACCGGGATGATGATGATGAGCATCAGCACCGTCGAGATGACGATGAGACGCCCCTGCTGATTGGCGATATCGCCAGAGGGGTTCATCAACACGGTGTTGCAGCCGGCCAGTAGGAAGGCGGGTAGCAGCAACAGACCGCGGAAGTTCTTTAGGTGGGGCATGCCAGAAAGATTGAGCGCATGTAAACGCGGGAAAGATGCGAATTTACGGCGGTTGGGGGAAAATTGGCAGTGGACGTTTTGTCCTATGGCAAAAAAAACCCATTGGTGAGACGCTCACGGCTCAGCCGCAACCTTACCGGAAATTCCGTACTCTCAATGACGACGTCCACGTCCAACATCGGTCAGCACAGCAGCGACCAGACGCCCGGCAGCGAACTCGGCAAAGCCGTCGGCGCCGACGATCATGCGCAAGTCAATCCCGGCGAAATCGCCGTCGGTGTGATCATCGGTCGCGCTTCCGAATATTTCGACTTTTTCGTATACGGAATCGCTTCGGCGCTTGTATTTCCGAGCATCTTTTTCCCGTTCGCCGACAGGCTTCAGGGCACGCTTTATTCGTTTGCGATTTTCTCGCTCGCATTCATTGCACGTCCGTTCGGCACCGCTATATCCATGGCGATCCAGCGGCGATACGGGCGGGAGGCAAAGCTTTCGACCGCCCTCTTCCTTCTCGGCACCTCGACGGCGGTCATCGCTTTCCTGCCGGGTTATGCAAGCCTGGGAACCACCTCGATCATCCTGCTGGGCATCTTCCGTGTGCTGCAGGGCATCGCGCTCGGCGGTTCGTGGGACGGCCTGCCGTCGCTGCTGGCATTGAACGCACCCAAGGGTCGTCGCGGCTGGTACGCGATGCTCGGTCAGCTCGGCGCGCCGCTCGGTTTCATCATCGCCGCGTCGCTGTTCGCCTATCTGGTCTCCAGCCTGACGAGCGAAGATTTCCTCTCGTGGGGCTGGCGTTATCCGTTCTACGTGGCATTCGCCATCAATGTGGTGGCGCTTTTCGCCCGCTTGCGTCTCGTCGCCGCGACAGCGTATTCAAAACTCTTGGATGAGCGCGAACTCGAGCCGACCGGTTTCGTCGAAATCAGCCGTGCGCAAGGCGGCAACATCCTGATCGGCGCGTTTGCGGCCTTGGCCAGCTATGCGCTGTTCCACCTGGTGACGATCTTCCCGCTGTCCTGGATCACACTGTATTCGGACCAGTCGATCAGCGAGTTCCTGGTGGTGCAGATCATCGGCGCCTGCCTTGCAGCCGTCGGCACGATCGCCTCGGGCGCCATCGCCGACCGCGTCGGACGCCGCAACACGCTGGGCGCTCTCGCCGTGCTCATCGGTATCTTCAGCGTGTTCGCACCGAAGCTGCTGGACGGCGGCGCAGTGGGTCAGGACACCTTCATCCTGCTGGGCTTCGCGCTGCTGGGCCTGTCCTACGGTCAGGCATCGGGCACCGTGACGTCCAATTTCTCGGGCAAATACCGCTACACCGGCGCTGCACTGACGGCCGACGTTGCCTGGCTGATCGGCGCGGCCTTCGCGCCGCTGACCGCGCTTGGACTGTCGGCACATTTCGGCCTGGGCTACGTGAGCGTGTATCTGCTGTCGGGCTGCGCCGCAACGCTGATTGCTCTGACGATCAATCGTCGACTCGAAGCGCGCGAGTAAACGCGTCGGTCGAACCGAAAAATGCCCGCCAGGCTTGCGTCTGGCGGGCATTTTCGTTGGCGCGTTGCCGGTCCGAGCCGGCTGTTTTCAGGGCAGGATCGTCGTCGATTGCGCTCTCGCGATCCGCCGGTCGGCATCCGCCTGCAGCAGGAAGCCCTGCGAAACCAGCGTGTTTGCAGCCTTCGTCACCGCTGAGACATAGCCGGCCTGCGTGCCGTACAGCGATTCGAGCGAAGGCCGCGCATCGCCGGCAGCCAGCCGGGCGGCTTCCGTCTTGTGGAATGGAATGTACGAACCGGTCAGGTTGACCAGATCGACGATACCGGGCGTTGCGACATAGTTGAATTCGATGCTCGTGCCTAGGGGCGCCTGGACATCGACGTTGCGGATGCCGGCGGTCGGCAGTCCGGTCGAGGCGTCGACGTTCGGCACGAGGATGGCGTAGCTGCGGCCGAGGTTGGCGGGCGGCAGCACGGTTGCGATGCCCGACTCGTCCTGCGGCTTGTAGAGCGGCCCGAAGTCCAGCAGCACGAAGTCGTTGTAGAGACCGCGGTAGCTGAAATCGGGCAGCGCGACGCCGCCGGTGCCCGGAAAGCTGTTGCCCTTCATGACCGGAAACCGCAGTTGCTCCGGGCGCACCAGCGAACCGTCGGCGAGCTTCGGCGTCTGGCTCGGCGACGGCTGCTTGTCGACCGTGACCCAGTCCGTCAGCTGGACGAACAATGCGCGGAAGGTGTCGGCGAAGTCGACCATGTTGCCGCGCGGGTAGACGGCGGCGGCCGGCGTGTAGGCGATGCCTGCCTCCAGCCCGCCCGTTCCGCCACCGTGCTGAGTCGCGCTGTAGTAATAGACACGGGCGTTGGCCGGCTGCGTCAGATCGGTGAAGCCCCAGGCGTCGGTGAGAACCGGCGAACCCTGAAGTTGCCAGAATTCGGTGCCTGACAGACCCAGGAAGTATTTCGGGCAGGTCGTCGTGGCCTGGCAGCGCGCCATCACACCGCCGGTGCGGCCGGCCACGTCGTCCCGGTAGTCGGCGGCGAGGCCGCGCGGTGCCGTCTGGCCGAAGGCGCGATGGTCGGTGCGCACGCCGCCACCGCCGCCGGGGACGGCAAAGCGCGTGTTGATGTTGGTCTGGCGGGCGGCCACGTGGGTGTACATGCCGTCGAAGACCTTTCCGCCGGCCAACGTCCGGTTGAAGCCCAGGTGCAGGAAGGTCTTGAGCGCATTGCCCGATTGCGAAGTGCCCTGCCCGATGGTCGCGGTGATCCGACCGGCCAACGGATTCGGTGCGCCGGCGGCATCTGTCTTCGCATTCCTGAAGAAATCGACCGTGTCGCGAAGCGCCGCGAGGCCGACGCCCATCACGCGGGGATCCTTGGCGACGTAGCTCACCTCATAGAGCGTGTTGGGCTGGAACCCGCCCTTCAGGCAGACGCTTGCCGGATCGGCCGTGCCGGGAAACGGCTTGTCCGTCGCATTGCAACTTGCGAACTTCCAGTCGGCAGGGGCGATCGGGATGCGGGGATCGGTCTCGTTGACCCGGCGCGTAAGCAGATAGCCGGACTTCGTGTTGTCGAGGCTCTCGGGTGCGTAGGGAATCATGGTCGCGTTGAACACGCCGCCGGGCAACGTGAGCGAAGGCGAGGCCGTGCCGGCCAGCAGTTCGGCCGTGTAGGGGCCGGTGATCGACGAGCCGTCCTTGTTCTTCGCCACCGGAACGGTCACCGTCAGGCGCTGCGCCGAACTCTTGGGAACATCGCCTTGCCAGGCGGAAAAGAGCCAGACGAAGCCGCGCTCGAAATAGATCGCGTCGCCGGGATTGGCTGTCAGGTTCGGCGCGGTGAGGATGTTGCCGCGATTCGGTGCGTCGTAGCGCAGCACGCCGCTCGCCTTGCTCATGTCCTTGGGTTTGAGCATGGTGAAGTCGGCGCTGTACTCGACCATGCCCCGCGCGTTGACCGGGGCGAGTTCGAGGTCCTGGATGATCGCGTTGTGCGCGTCTTTCGGATCGACTTCGCCGGCCAAGGTCCCGGTGACCTGTTCGTACGCACCGACAGTGCCGAAGGTACCGGGGAAATCGGTCGTCGCGGTGATCGTGAGCTTCAACTGCGGCGTCACGGCGACGGGCGTCGTCGGAACGGGCATCACGGCGTCGTCATGGTCGCTGCCGCCGCAAGCGGTCAGCGCAACGGCGACGAAGCCGGCCGCAAGGCCCGCGCTACCCCAGCTGCGCGTTGCGCGCAGTCCAATGCAATTCTTCATTTTTGTCTCCTGCTTATTGATTTATTTGGGATCGAAGTCGTTTACTCCGCCTCGATCCCCGCTGCCTTCACGATGCGCCCCCATTTCAGAGACTCGCCAACCTGGAACTTCGCCATCTCCTCGGGCGACGTCGTGAAGACTTCGGTGCCGGTCGGCTCGTAGAAGGCCGCCTTGGCCGTCTCGCTGCGCGCGGCTTTCACCATCAATTCGTTCAGGCGCTTGACGACGGCAGGCGGCGTCTTCGCCGGCGCATAGGCCGCGAACCAGTAGCCCATCTCGTAGCCCTTCACGCCAGCCTCGGCAATCGTCGGCACCTCGGGCGCGAGCGGCGAACGGGTGGCGCCCGACACGCCGATGGCGCGCAGCTTGCCGGCTTTCACCTGCGGCAGGCCGGTGGCGGTGTCGGTGATCATCATGTCGATCTGGTTGCCGAGCAGATCGGTCACGGCCAGCGTGTTGCTCTTGTAGGGAACGTGCAGCAGCTTGATGTCCGCCATCTGCTGCAGCAGTTCGCCGGCCATGCGGCTGGACGAGCTGCCGCTGCCGAAGCTGTACTTGCCCGGCTGCTGCTTCGCCAGCGCGACGAATTCCATCACCGTCTTCGCCGGGAACGCCGGACTCACGACCATGATCTGGCCGCCCTTGCCCAGCGCGGTGATCGGCGCGTAATCCTTCACCGGGTCGTAGGGCAGCTTCTTGAACAGGTGCTCGTTCGCGGCGTGCGTGGTGTTGGTCGTGATCAGCACCGTGTAGCCGTCCGCCGGTGCTTTCGCCACGTTCTGCGAGGCGATGAAGCCGCTGGCGCCGGCCTTGTTGTCGATGATCACCGGCTGCTTCGTTTCGGCGGTGATCGCGTTGCCGATGGCCCGCGCGATCTGGTCGGTCGCGGTGCCCGCCGCGAACGGGACGACGAAGGTGATGGCCTTCTCGGGAAAGCCCTGGGCCTGCGCCAGCATGGGCATCATCGATACCGAGGCGACGGCTGCCGCTGCGGCAGGAAGGGCGAAGTGACGGAAGCGCTGCATGGTGGTTGTCTCCAGATGGAAGTCGGCCGAGGGCCGGAGGGAAAAGTCAGCCTTCGGATGGGCCGTTGAGAAACTGCTGCAGCGCGACCGGCACTTCGATGCGCATGTCGAGCAGCAGGAAAGAAAGCGATTTGCCGTGGGTGTCGAGGTTCAACGCGTCGTTGACGCCGCCATCGAGCACCGCATCGAGCACGAAATTCATCGCCTGCAGCTTCGGCAGCAGGAAACGCTGGACGCGGCTCGGCGCGCGATGGCCGAATTGCGCCGCCACCGCTTCGGGCGTGACCTGCTCGACGAGCAACGGCCACAGCGCGGGATGCCAGGCGACGACGCTGATGTTGGATCGGTCGCCCTTGTCGCCGGTGCGGCCGTGCGCGGCGCGGTAGAGAGGGAATGTGGGGAATGTGAAAGATTTGCTCATGCGCCCTCCACCATTTCGAAACGCACCGGCACCGCATCGCGCGGCAGCAGGCAGGAGACCGTGTTGAGCCGCGGCGTGAGCGTCGTTCGCACACCGCCGCCGCCGGCCGGCCCGCAGGTGTAGAGCGCGGTCACTTCACGACCCAGGCGCTCGGCCACGACGCGATCGACATGCGTCGCGGCGATGCGCAAACGCACGTCGCGCGCGCCGGATTCCGGCGTTGCAGCCAGGGCGCGACCGCCGTCGTCCGCCAGGATGCTGATCGCGCCGATCAGGTCGACACGCAGCATCAACTCCGGCAGACGCTTCCGCAGCACGTCGGCAGCCAGTCGCGCACGCACCTCGGCGCGTGGACCCGCATAGGAAATTTCGCCTTCGGCCAGCCAGCCGCCTTCGTGGCAGACGTTGACCTTGTAGTGCGTCGGCCGCGCATGGCCGCGCACACCCGAAAGCGCGACACGGTCGGGGCCGGCGTCGGTCATTGCGCAGACCTCGGCTTCGGAAATGTCCGCCACCACGTCCGGCGTCAGGTAGGCCGCCGGGTCGTGCACTTCATAAAGCAATTGCTCTTTGACCGTCGCTTCGTTGACGTAGCCGCCCGTCCCCTCGGACTTGCCGACGGTGCAACTTCCGTCCTGCCCGATCTCGGCGATCGGGAAACCGACGTTCTCCAGTCCGGGCACGTCCTTGTAGCCCGGGTCGGCGTAATAGCCTCCGCAGACCTGCGCGCCGCATTCGAGCAGGTGCCCGGCCATCGTCGCGCGGCCCAGCGTGTCCCAGTCGTCCTCGGACCAGCCGAAGTGCTACATCGCCGGACCGACCGTGAGCGACGGATCGGCCACGCGTCCGCAGACCACGATCTGCGCACCCGCATCGAGCGCCGCAGCGATCGGCTCGGCACCGATATAGGCGTTGGCGCTGACGATGCGCAGACCGTCGAGCGCCGTACCGAGTTCCGTCCGCAGAAGCGCCATGTGCGCCGGCGAAGAGAGATCGTCGCCCTCCACCACCGCGATCGCCGGAACCGCCAGGCCGAGTTCGCCGGCCATCCGCGCAATGTGCCGCGCCGCCGCGCGTGGGTTCGCAGCGCCGAAATTGCTGACGATCCGGATGCCGTGCTGCAGGCAACGCGCCAGAACCGGCCGCAGCAGGTCGTCGAGCAGCGGTTCATAGCCGGCTTCGGGATCGGCGCGGCGGCGAAGCTGCGCCAGCGCCAGCGTGCGCTCGGCGAGGGTTTCGAAGATGAGGAAGGCGCGTTGACCAGAAAGTCCGGAAGGGCCGGATGTGAGCCGCGCGATGAGCGTGTCGACCACCGGGCCGGCGGCATCGGTGCGGTCGCCCGAGAAGCCGGCCGCACAGCCGATCAGCAAGGGCAAGGCCGAGGGATTTCCTGCAGGTTTCGTCATGTCTCTTTTCTCTTTGTGAAGGCAATGTAGAACGCGCGATGCCATCCGTAAAATCGAAAGTCCAGATCGATTGATCGGAATTCCAGATGACCGAACTCTCTTCACGCCAGCTCCGCGCATTCCTCACGCTGGCCGAACAACGCAATTTCACGCGCGCAGCCAATCTCTCGCATCTTTCGCAGCCGGCGTTCAGCGCGCTGATCCGCACGCTCGAAGACGCGCTCGGCACCCGCCTGTTCGACCGCGACACCCGCAGCGTGCAGCTCACGCCCGAGGGCAAGCTGTTCGAGACGGCCGCACAGCGGCTGCTCGACGACATGAACGGCGCCATCGCGGATCTGGCCGACCACGTCGAGCGGCGAAAGGGCCGGGTGCGCATCGCCGCCCTGCCCTCGCTGGCCGCAGGCTGGCTCCCGGCGGTTCTGGCCGAGTTCATGGCGACATGGCCGGGCATCCGCGTCGATCTGGACGATGCGCTTTCTGACGCCTGCATCGCGCGCGTGCGCAGCGGCTCGGCCGATTTCGCGCTCGCGTCTTCGGGCGATGGGACCGTCGCCGACAGCGATCTGCTGAGTCGAAAGCTGTGCAGCGACCGCTTCCACCTGGTCTGCCGCGCCGACCATCCGCTGGCCACCGAACCGAAATTGAGCGCCCGCAAGCTGGCGCCGTGGCCCTTCATCCAGATGGCGCGACACAGCAGCGTGCGGCAGTCGCTGGACGTGGCGCTACATCCCCTGCGGATGAACGCAGTGTTCGAGGTCGAGCATCTCGCGACCGTCATGGGCCTGGTCGAGGCCGGACTCGGCATCAGCGTGGTGCCTGCCCTGACGCTGTTCCATTTCAGGCGCGACACGCTCGTGACCCGACCGCTGCCGGTGGGCGGCCTGACGCGCACCGTCAACATCGTGCAGCGGCGCGAGGGGAGCCTTTCGGTGGCGGCGCAGACCTTGCATGACTTGGTGGTGGCACGTCTGGGCAATCTCAACCTCGACTGATCCTCGGCTGAATCGCGCCAGCGCGGTCAAACCACATAATTTCACTTCACACGACCACCTCGGACGGTCCCCGCCATGCTCAACCTCCTCGTGCGCAACGCCACCCTTCCCGACGGCCGGACCGGCATGTCGATCGCCGTCCAGGACGGCCGGATCGTCGAAGTCACCGCCGGCCTCTCCGAAGCTCAGGCACCGGCGCACGAAACGCTCGATGCACAGGGCCAGCTTGTCGCGCCGCATTTCGTCGATCCGCATTTCCACATGGACGCCACGCTGAGCTACGGCCTGCCGCGCGTGAATGCCAGCGGCACGCTGCTCGAAGGCATCGCGCTGTGGGGCGAGCTGAAGCCGCTGCTGAAGCAGGAAGCGCTGATCGAACGCGCGCTCGCCTATTGCGACTGGGCGGTGGCCAAGGGATTGCTCGCAATCCGCACGCACGTCGACACCAGCGACCCGAGCATGCTGGCCGTCGATGCGCTGCTGGAAGTCAAGCGTCTGGTCGCGCCCTACATCGATCTGCAGCTGGTCGCGTTCCCGCAGGACGGCGTGCTGCGTGCGCCCGGCGGCGTCGAGAACCTGAAGCGCGCGCTCGACCGGGGCGTCGACGTGGTCGGCGGTATTCCGCACTTCGAACGCACGATGGCCGACGGCGCCGCAAGCGTGAAGCTGCTCTGCGAGATCGCGGCCGAGCGCGGGAAGCGCGTCGACATGCATTGCGACGAGTCGGACGATCCGATGTCGCGGCACATCGAGACGCTGGCTGCCGAATCGCAGCGCCTGGGCCTGCACGGCCGCGTCACCGGCTCGCACTGCACGTCGATGCACTCGATGGACAATTACTACGTCAGCAAATTGCTGCCGCTGATCGCGGAAAGCGGTGTCAGCGTGATCGCCAATCCGCTGATCAACATCACGCTCCAGGGCCGGCACGACACCTACCCGAAGCGCCGCGGCATGACGCGCGTGCCCGAACTCATGGCGGCGGGCGTCAACGTCGCCTTCGGCCACGATTGCGTGATGGACCCGTGGTACGGCATGGGCTCGGGCGACATGCTGGAAGTGGCGCACATGGGCCTGCACGTCGCGCAGATGACGAGTCAGGCCGGCATCCGTCGCTGCTTCGACGCGGTGACGACCAATGCGGCGAAGGTGTTCGGCCTGTTGCGTTACGGGCTCGAACCCGGCTGCGACGCCAGCTTCGTGCTGCTCCAGGCGAAAGACCCGATCGAGGCGATTCGCCTGCGCGCAACGCGACTCAAGGTGTATCGCCGCGGCGTGTTGCTGGCCGAAACCGCGCCGGCCGCGGCACAACTGCGTCTGGACGGGCGCCCGGCGGTGTGCGACTGGCGCATGCCGTGATATCGCTCGGTCTCATCCAAAAATTTTCACGATCGGGTCGAACCGGACATGTCCGTTCGGCGCTCCCGATGGTGGCGGATTCGCTGGAACGGGTGCAGCTTGAACCGGGGCAGCCTGAGCCGGGGTCGGTGCCTCGCTCGTCAGGGCCACATAGAGCCTGCGGAATCGACCGTCGTCACGAATCACCTGCAGATCGATGTTGGCAGGCCGCCCCGGCACGAGCGGCGTGTGAAAGAGTGCCCTGACAGTCGCCCGCTCACCGTTGCCCAGGTCGATGGGGAAATCGGCGTTGGCCAGAAGCTGATGAGCCCTGCTCATGTCATCGTGCGAGGGCGTGACGATATCGAGCCTCCTTGGGCCATTCGACGGACCGCCGGACATCTCGGCGAAATTCGGCGTGATCGCTGAATTGACGCCATTCGCCCAGAGCATCTGGTTGATTCCGTTGGTCGCCACTGCTTCGCTCCGAACGGA
>JAQGMX010000231.1 GCA_028292145.1 Variovorax sp. | reverse complement strand
CAGGCGGTTGGAGGAGGGCGGCGCGAGCTGGCCGGCACCGTCGGTGATCTGCATGCGCTGCAGCCAGGCCTCGAATTCGGGTGCGCGCTTCAGGCCCATCGTCTCGCGCAGGAACAGCGCGTCGTGGAACGAAGTGCTCTGGTAGTTGAGCATCACGTCGTCGGCGCCCGGCACGCCGATCAGGAAGGTGAGTCCGGCCGTTGCCAAGAGCACCAGCAGCGTGTCCATGTCGTCCTGGTCAGCTTCGGCATGGTTGGTGTAGCAGACGTCGCAGCCGATCGGGAGACCCAGCAGCTTGCCGCAGCAATGGTCTTCGAGCCCTGCGCGGATGATCTGCTTGCCGTCGAACAGGTATTCCGGCCCGATGAAGCCGACCACCGTGTTGATCAGCAGCGGTTTGTAGCGCCGGGCCAGCGCATAGGCGCGCACTTCGCAGGTCTGCTGGTCGACGCCGAAGTTCGCATTCGCCGACAGCGCGCTGCCCTGGCCGGTCTCGAAGTACATGACGTTGTCGCCGACCGTGCCGCGCTGGAGCGTCAGCGCTGCGGCGTAGGCCTCGTCGAGCAGTTCGGGCGTCACGCCAAAAGACAGGTTGACCTTCTCGCTGCCCGCGATCGACTGGAACACCAGGTCGACCGGCGCGCCGGCTTCGGCCAGCCTGATGGTGTTGGTCACATGGGTGAGCACACAACTCTGCGTTGGTATTTCGAAGCGCTGGATCACTTCGTCGAGCATGTGCAGCAGCCGGCCGAGCACCGGCATGCTGTCGGATGCGGGGTTGAGGCCGATCACCGCATCGCCGGCGCCGTAGAGCAGGCCGTCCAGCGTCGACGCCGCCACGCCGCGCAGGTCGTCGGTCGGATGGTTGGGCTGCAGCCGCACCGCCATGTGTCCGGGCAGGCCGATGGTGTTGCGGAAGCGCGTGACCACGCTGCATTTCTTCGCCACCGCGATCAGGTCCTGGTTGCGCATCAGCTTGGAGACGGCAGCGACCATTTCCGGCGTCAAGCCCGGCGCCAAGGCGGTCAGCGCGGCGGTCGTCGCCTGCGCCGACAGGAGCCAGTTGCGGAAGTCGCCGACCGTCAGATGCGAGACGGGCGCGAAAGCCGCCGCGTCGTGGCTGTCGATGATCAGGCGCGTGATGTTGTCGCTCTCGTACGGGATCAGCGCTTCGGTCAGGAACTGCTTGAGCGGCGTGTCGGCCAGTACGTGCCGCGCAGCCATGCGCTGTTGGGACGTGGCGGCGCCGATCTCGGCGAGGTAGTCGCCGGAGCGGGCAGGGCTCGCGACGGCCATGACCTGCTTCAGGTCGTCGAAGGCGAAGACCTGTCCGGCGATGGTGGTGCGGTAGCGCATCGTCGCGTTTCCTTTCGTTGGAGCGATGTGGCGGAAGGTTGCATTTTTCGGGCCCGCGGCGACCGGGGGCTTGCCGGACATCAATAATCGGCGTTTTCCATTCACCGAGACATTCCCCTCATGCGAACTCTTCTTTGCGCCGCCGTCGCCTCGTTCTTCATCGTGCCCGTTGCCCTTGCACAGACACCTGCCAAACCGGTCACGACCGCCAGCGGCCTGATCTATCAGTCGCTCAAGGAAGGCTCCGGCGCATCGCCTGCCGCGACCGACACCGTCAAGGTCCACTACAAAGGCACCTTTCCTGAAGGCGGCAAGGAATTCGACAGTTCCTACAAGCGCGGCGAGCCCACCGAATTCCCGCTGAACGCCGTCATTCCGTGCTGGACCGAAGGCGTGCAGAAGATGAAGGTCGGCGGCAAAGCCAAGCTGACCTGCCCACCGGCCATCGCCTACGGCTCGCGCGGCGCAGGCGGGGTGATTCCGCCGAACGCGACGCTGGATTTCGAGATCGAGCTGATCTCGGTCAAGGGACGCTGACCACGAGCGGCGGCGCTCCCGTCGTCGCCCGTCCCGAAGCCACCCAGGCCTCCAGCCCGCCGGCGAGCGGTCGCACACGCATCGCGCCGCGCGCAGCCAGCACCTGCGCCGCCATTGCGGCCGAGACTTCGTTCGGGCAATCGCAATACAGCACGATCTCCCGGTCGATCGGCCAGTCGGCAATCTGCAACAGTTCCGCCAACGGCCTGCCGGACTTCAACTTGTGCAGATGCACATTGATCGCGCCGGGAATGCGCCGTTGGTCGAGGTGCGTCGTGGCTTGCGAGCGGACGTCGATCAACAGCGGCGGCTTTTCGGTCGCCATCAGCGCATGCAGTTCGTCGATCCCGATGCGCGGCATGCCGATCGCCATCAGGGTGTTGCGTCGGCGCCAGTAGCGCAATGCCAGCGCCGCGGCTACGGCGATCACCAGCACGACGAGCGCCAGCGCGCTGGCATCCGCGATCGCGTCCAGCACGACTTCGATCTGCGCGCTGAAGAGCCAGCCGGGAATCAGAAAAGCGGCGACCCAGATCGCAGCGGCCAGGATGTCGAATGCCAGGAAACGCCTGAGCGTCATGTGCAGCGCGCCGGCCATCGGCGGCGCGACCACCGAGACGCCGGGCACGAACTTGGCGGCGATCAGCGCGCTGCCGCCCCAACGCGTGATGAGCGATTCGCTCTGGCGCACGCAGGTGTCGGGCGAGAGCGATATCTTGCAGAGCAGCCGCATCACGCGGTTGCCGAAGAGGCGTCCGGCATAGAACCAGGCCGCGTCGCCGACCAGGTTGGCCAGGATCGCGACGGCAACGATCGGCACCAGCGGCAACTGACCCGCGGCAATCAGCCCGCCGGCGACCACCAGAACGGCCGATGCGGGGACCGGCGCACCGAGCCGCGCGACCAGGGTCGCGATGAACACCACGGCCACGCCGTGGACCATGAGTTGCGACATGACCGCCGAAATGAGTTGCTCCATGCGGTCGAATCTAAACGTCTTCAGCGTTGCGGGAGCGCGTAGGGTCCGATCAGCGCCGCGCGTGCGGCCGGCGAAGGGAAGACACAGGCCACGTCGTGCGCACAGCCGGGCACGACCGTGACCTGCCGCTGCTTCTGCGGCGCGAGGACAGATCGGTCGTAGGCTGCGTAGGCC
>JAQGMX010000213.1 GCA_028292145.1 Variovorax sp. | reverse complement strand
CTGGGCGGGCTGCTCGGCAAGGTCGGCGGCGGGTTGCTTCGCGGCCTCGGCAATCAGGCTGTCAGTTCAGGAATGAGTTTTGCCAGCACCTATGCGCTGGGGCACGTGGCAAAGCGTTATTACGGCGGCGGTCGCACCCTGTCGACGCAGATGCTGAAAGACACCTACGCCAGCGTCACGCAGGAGGGCAAGAGCCTGCAGACGAAGTATCTGCCGGCGATCCAGGAAAAGGCCCGTACGCTGAATCCTTCGCAGGTGCTGGCGATGGTGCGCGGCGCCTAGTTTCCGGCCAGGTCGTCCAGGATCGGGCAGTCCGGCCGCGCATCGCCGTGGCAGCAGTGCACCAGCGTCGACAGCGTGCGCTGCATCGCCTGCATGTCGGCGATGCGTTGCTCCAGTTCGGCCAGATGCTTTTCCGCGATCCGCTTGACGTTGCCGCTCGCACGACGGCGGTTCTGCCAGAGGCCGAGCAGTTCGGTGATCTCGCTCATCGAGAAGCCGAGATCGCGCGAACGCTTGATGAAACGCAGGCTGTGGATGTCGGCCTCGGTGTATTGGCGATAGCCGCTCTCGGTTCGCGCCACGCCGCTCAACAGCCCGAGGCCTTCGTAATGCCGCAACATGCGTGCCGAGACGCCCGAGCGCTCGGCGGCCTGGCCGATGTTCAGCAAAGTGCTTGCGGCCATCGGATCACCGAACCTTGTAGCCGGCGTTCTCGATTGCCGCCGCGAGGTCGGCGCGCGGCTGTTCGCTCACCACATCGACATGCCCCGTCGCCAGGTCGACCGTCACCTGCGCTTCAGGATCGACGGTTTGCACCGCGTTCTGGACCGCGCTGACGCAATGCCCGCAACTCATGCCGGCGACTTCGAATTTCTGGCTCATCGGATTCCTTCGGTTTTCTCTGTAGAAGAACTGCAGTCTGAACTCTCACACGGTGAGAGGGTCAAGCGCGAGTAACTTGACCTTTCCATCATGTGAGGCTTTAGGCTGATGTGATGAATGCAACACATGGCACGCCGGTGGCGAACGGCACGATCGACATCTCCGTCGGAGGAATGACCTGCGCATCGTGCGTGATGCGCGTCGAGCGGGCGCTTCGGCAGGTCGCGGGCGTCGAAGATGTCGCCGTCAACCTGGCGACCGAGTCGGCGCGGATATCGGTGGCCGCTCGGGAAGGCACGGCTGACGGCGGACTCGACGCACGCCTGCGCCGGGCGGTGCGTATCGCCGGGTATGAACCGCGTACCGCAGCGGCTGCGGAATCCGCGGCGTCCGAATCTCCCTGGCGCGGTTTCGCGCCCGTCGCGATCGGACTCGCGCTGTCCGCCCCGTTGCTCGCGCCGATGTTGCTGCAGCCCTTCGGCATCCACGCGATGCTGTCGCCGTGGTGGCAACTGCTGCTGGCTGCGCCGGTGCAGTTCTGGCTCGGTGCGCGCTTCTACCGTGCCGGCTGGCATGCGGCGCGCGCGCTGACCGGCAACATGGATCTGCTGGTCGCGCTCGGCACCAGCGCCGCCTTCGGGCTGTCGCTGTGGCTGTGGTGGCGCGCGGCATCCGGCGATTCAGGTGATGTACCGCATCTGTATTTCGAAGCCTCTGCCGTCGTCATTTCGCTCGTGTTGCTCGGCAAGTGGCTGGAGTCGCGCGCCAAGCGGCAGGCGACGTCGGCGATCCGCGCGTTGCAACAGCTCCGTCCGGAAGTCGCGCATCTGGTGGGCGCGCGCGCCGAAACCGACGTGCCCATGTCCGAAGTGATGGCCGGCGATCGGCTCGCCGTGCGGCCGGGCGAACGCATCCCCGCCGACGGAACAGTGCATGAGGGCCAGTCGGAAGTCGACGAGTCGATGCTGACCGGCGAACCGCTGTCGGTTGCAAAGGCATTGGGCGATGCCGTCACCGGAGGCTCGGTCAATGGCGACGGTCGCCTCGTCATCGAGGTGCGCGCCGTCGGCGCGGAAAGCGTGCTGGCCCGGATCATCCGGCTGGTCGAAGACGCCCAGGCGGCCAAGGCGCCGATCCAGCGGCTGGTCGACAAGGTCGCTGCCGTTTTCGTCCCGGTGGTGATCGGCATCGCATTGCTGACGTTGTTGGGCTGGCTGCTCGTCGGTGCGGGCATCGAAACGGCGCTGATCCATGCCGTCGCGGTGCTCGTCATCGCCTGTCCGTGCGCGTTGGGACTCGCGACGCCGGTGGCGGTGATGGCCGGCACCGGCGTGGCTGCGAAGCACGGCATCCTCATCAAGGATGCGCGGGCACTCGAAATTGCGCACAAGGTCGACACCGTGGCGTTCGACAAGACCGGCACGCTGACGATCGGCAGGCCGACGTTGACTGCGCTGCAGCCGACGACCGATGCCGTTGACGAAGACAGGCTGCTGGCCGCGGCTGCCAGTCTTCAGAGCGGCAGTGAACATCCGCTGGCGCGCGCGGTCGTGCAGGCTGCGGAGAAGAAAGGAATTCCCGTCGAAGCGCCACGCGATGTGCGCGCAATGCCGGGCCGCGGCGTTCGCGGATTCGTGGGTGCGCCCGGTACGGCGGACGGCATCGAATACGCCATCGCCAGCCTGCGCTGGTGCGCCGAACTCGGCGTGGTCTCGGACGCCTCCGAAGTGACGCGCCTGCAGTCGCAAGGCGCGACGGTATCCGCGCTTCTGTCATTCGATGGAGCGAAGCAAACTGGCGATGCCGTTACGCCGCGCTTACAGGCATTGCTCGCCTTCAGCGACGAGCCGAAACCGCATGCCGCCGAAGCCGTCGCTGCTTTGCGTGCGCGCGGTCTGCGCGTGGTGATGATCTCCGGCGACAACCTGCATGCGGCACGGGCGATGGCCGCCCGTGTCGGCATCGCGCCCGAAGACGTCCGTGCCGACGTGCTGCCTGCGGACAAGGCGTCGCAGGTGACCGCGCTGCGCGAGGGCGGTCACGTCGTCGCGATGGTCGGCGACGGCGCCAACGATGCGCCGGCGCTGGCCGCGGCCGATGTCGGCATCGCCATGGCCAACGGCACCGACGTCGCGATGGAAGCGGCCGGCATCACGCTGATGCGTGGCGATCTGGCGCTGGTGGCGCAGGCATTGGACCTGTCGGCGCGGACGGTGTCGAAGATCCGGCAGAACCTGTTCTGGGCCTTTGCCTACAACGTCATCGGGATTCCATTCGCGGCGTTCGGGTTGCTGAGCCCCGTCGTGGCCGGCGCTGCGATGGCGGCTTCGAGTGTGAGCGTGATGGCGAATGCGTTGTTGTTGCGGCGGTGGGGGAAGTGACGTTTGGGGGAGGGTCGCCGGCGGGTGGCTGAGGCTGGGGACGGCAGTCGCCACCGGTCCTTCGGACTTCGCTGCTGCGCCTCAGCTCAGGCGGGGTCCGCAGGAACTCGCTGCGCTCAAACATCTGCGGCCCTGATCCGCCTGAGCCGAAGCGCATCAGCCGGAGGCTCAACAGCCGTCCCCAGCCTCAGCCACCCACCGACGCCCCGGGGCACGGCCGTTGTGCATTTCTCAACAGCGAGCGCACAAGTCGCGCCAACAAACATAGCAGGGTGGCCGGGCGCGCTTCACCTGCTGGGCGGCCCCAATAGCGAACGATCCTGCCTATTCGAAGGCTGCAGCCCTTACCCCAGCCCTCTCCCAGAGGGAGAGGGAGTCATACGAGCAAGTACGAAGCCCCAGCCAACAGGACAGCTTGTAAACACCAGGCCCAAACCAAAGACCACCGTCCATCCGCGACCTTGCCTATCACCCAGAGCCCAGCCGTCCCCAACCCCAGCAGCAGCGCACTGACACCGAACGCAAGCTCATCTGCTTGCCAGAGAAACGCCAGCAGCACACCGGTCCACAGCACGAACTGCAACCCGATCGACAACCGCTGCGCCTTTGAGGTTTCAGGCTCGTACATGCGCACCGCATCGATGGAAAAGTCGCCTTCCGGAAAGCGCGCCGCCACATCCGCGGGACGCCAACCCGGCGCCTTGAAGCACACGCGCAACTTGTCGCTCCAACGCCGCGTATGCCAGGCGTCCCGCAGCAGCGGCGCATAAGGCCCGAGCACCGCACGCAGCGGGCTCCAGCTGTCGAGCTGCTTGCGCGTGCCGTAGATGCAGGGTTCGGATTCCTCCTTGAAGGTGCCGAACATCCGGTCCCAGATCACCAGCATCCCGCCGTAGTTGCGATCGACATAGCCGTCGTTCACCGCATGGTGCACACGGTGGTTCGAAGGCGACGAAAAGATGCGGTCGAACATGCCCAGCTTGCCGATGTGCTCCGTGTGGATCCAGAACTGATAGACCAGCACCACCAGCCCGGCGATGCCGAACTGTTCCGGCGGCACCCCGATCAACGCCATCGGCAGATAGAACGGCCAGCCCAGGAACGCGACCATGCTTTCCTGGCGCAACGCCGTCGAAAAATTGAAGCGCTGGCTCTGGTGATGCACCGAATGCGCGGCCCACAGCACGGCGACTTCATGGCCCGCGCGATGCAGCCAGTAATCGCAGAAATCGAACAGCAGGATCGCGACGATCCAACCCATCGCGCTGTCCCAGAACGCAGGCTTCGGCCACAGCGCGATCAGCGGAAAGACCATTGCGTAGATGCCGATCTGGAACAGCTGCGTGCACACGGCCAGACCCTGACTCAGCAGTCCCTGGCCGAGGCTCGAGATGCTGTCTTCCAGCCGGTAGGTGTTGCGCTGCTTGAGCCAGCCATAGAGCCATTCGCAACCCATCAGGAAGACGAAGATCGGAACGGCGAGAACGACGATGCGGTGCACTTCGGTGGTCGTCAGTCTGTGTCAATCGGCGTGGGAGGCGATCAGCACCGCATTCGTGCCGCCGAATGCGAAGGAATTCGACATTGCATGACGTATGCCGGGCGCAGCGCGCGCCGCGCCGCGCAACAGGTCGATCGCGAACGCCGGATCCGATGTCGTCAGATTCGCGTTCGGCGGCAGCGACTGTCGTGCCAGCGCACGCAACGCCACGATGGTCTCCAGCACGCCGCCGCCGCCCAGCAGATGCCCGTGGATCGCCTTGGTGGAGCTTATCGGCACCGCGCCGCCGAACACCGCGTGGATCGAGGCCGCCTCGGCCGCATCGCCGGCGCCGGTGGCGGTGCCGTGCGCGTTGATGTAGCCGATGTCCTCGGGACGCAGACCGGCGTCCTTCAGCGCGGCGCGCATCGCGCGGGCCTGGCCGCCCGGGTCCGGATTGGTCATGTGCACGCTGTCGCAGTTGGTAGCGTAGCCCGACAGCGTCATCGATGGCGCTGCGCCGCGCGCACGCGCATGCGCTTCCGACTCGATCACCAGTGCGGCGGCACCTTCGCCGAGCGCGAAGCCGTTGCGGTCGGCCGAGAAAGGACGGCAGGCGGTTTCCGGCGCACCTTCGGGCGGCTGCGCCGTGACGCGCATCGAGTGCCAGCTCGCGAGCGTGGCCGGCGTCAGCATCGACTCGTGGCCGCCGACGATCGCGACATCGATCCAGCCGCCGCGGATCGCGCGCATCGCCTCGCCGATGGCGACCGCCGACGATGCACACGCGCAGGCGTAGGTCAGCGATGCGCCGCGCGCGCCGAAGAGCAACGCGATCTCCGCCGCAGCGGCGTTGGGCATCGTCGTCAGTACCGTGGTCGGCCGCACGCGCTTGCTTTCCGAATAGAGGCTGCGCGCGGTGTTGTCGAAGGTGGCGGAGCCGGCCATGCCGCTGCCCCAATAAACGCCGAGGCGTTCGCCGTCGAGCGTGAAGCCGGTGTCTGCTTTATCCGCTTTGCCCGCGCCGTCGGCTTCACCGATGCCGGATTGCGCCCATGCATCCTTGGCGGCTGCGATCGCCATGGCGGTGCCGCGGTCCAGCGGCAGCCGCGAGCTGCTGCGCGCATTCGTGTCGTCGAAGTCGCAGGCCGCGATGGCGAGCGTGATCTCGTCGAGCGTGCCGATCTTCAGTTTCTGGGCGCGGATGGCCGAGCGGCCCGAGAACAGGGCTTCGTCGAAGTCAGCCAGCGTGTGGCCGAGCGGCGTGACGAAGCCCATGCCCGCGACCGCGATGCGCGCGGCGTGCAGGGTGTTGGCAGGCGTGGGGCGCACGGCGGCGCGCACGGTGGGCGTGGCGAACGAAGCTTTCATGATGTTCAGGCCGTCTGCAGCTGCATGCTGTCGATCACTTCGCACAGCTTTTGCA
>JAQGMX010000182.1 GCA_028292145.1 Variovorax sp. | reverse complement strand
CCTATGCGCTCACGCGCAGCTGTATGCCCTTCAAGGCGCTGTTCCGCACCATCACGCTGATTCCGCTGCTGGCGCCGTCGCTGTTGTCGGCCATTTCGCTGATCTATTGGTTCGGCAACCAGGGCGTCGCGAAGGAGTTTTGGCGCGCGCTGGGTTTCGACAGCATCTACGGACCGTCGGGCATCGTCCTGGCCGAATGCTTTGCGGCATTCCCGCACACGCTGATGATCCTCGTCACCGCGCTGACGCTGGCAGACGCACGGCTCTACGAAGCCGCCGACGCGATGGGCACGCGCACCTTGCGCAAGTTCTTCACGATCACGCTGCCGGGCGCGAAGTACGGGCTGATCTCCGCCGCGCTCGTGACCTTCACGCTGGTCATCACCGATTTCGGCGTGCCGAAGGTCGTCGGCGGCAATTTCAACGTGCTGGCGACCGATGTCTTCAAGCTGGTGATCGGTCAGCAGGATTTCCAGCGCGGCGCGGTCGTGGCCTTGCTGCTGCTGACGCCGGCTGCGTTTACGTTCGCGATCGACTACCTCGTGCAGCGCAAGCAGACCGCGACGCTCAGCGCCCGCGCCGTCGCGCTCGTGCCGAAGCCTTCGCGGCAATTCGACACGGCGATGACGCTGTATTGCACCGTCATCGTGCTTTTGATGCTGGCGATGTTCCTGATGGCGGTGTTCGCGTCGTTCGCGACGCTGTGGCCGTACAACCTGAAGCCGAGCTTCGTGCATTACGTTTCCGGCCTGGTCGATGCCGAACTCGGCGACGCGATGCTCAACAGCCTCAAACTCGCGGCGTGTACCGCCGTCTTCGGCACGGTGATCGTCTTCATCGGTGCCTATCTGCTGGAGAAGACGCGCGGCCTGGACGGCGCCCGTCCGCTGATCCGGCTGATGGCGATGCTGCCGATGGCCGTGCCGGGCCTGGTGCTGGGCCTGGGCTACATCTTCTTCTTCAACGCGCCGGCCAATCCGCTGAACTTTTTGTATCAGAGCCTCGGGCTGCTGGTGCTCTGCACGATCATCCATTTCTACACGACAGGCCACCTGACGATGGTGACCGCGCTGAAGTCGATCGACCCTGAATTCGAGGCGGTGTCGTCCTCGCTCAAGGTGCCGTTCTACAAGACCTTCTGGCGCGTGACGCTACCGATCTGCCTGCCGACGCTGCTCGACGTGTCGCGCTACTTCTTCATCAACGCGATGACGACGATTTCGGCGGTGGTGTTTCTTTATTCGCCCGACACCAAAGTGGCGGCGGTCGCGATCCTGAATCTGGACGAAGCCGGCGAGAGCGGTCCGGCTGCGGCGATGGCGGTGCTGATTGCGGCGACGTCGACCGTCGTCATCCTTTTCTACATGGCGCTCGGCAAACTGGTGGAGCGACGCACACAGCGCTGGAGGGCGCCTTCGCGATGAACGAAAAATTCGACCTGATCGTCGTGGGGGCCGGCATCGTCGGCCTGGCCCACGCCTACACGGCGGCGAAGCGCGGACTCAGCGTTTGTGTGGTCGAGCGCGACGCGGCCTGCGTCGGCGCATCGATCCGCAACTTCGGCTTCATCACCGTGACCGGGCAGGGCGCCGGCGATACCTGGCGGCGTGCCCGGCGTGCGCGGGAAATCTGGGGCGAGGTTGCGCCGCTGGCAGGCATCGACGCCGTCCATCACGGCTTGTGGCTGACTGCCTTTCGTCCTCAGGCATTGGAAGTGCTGAAGGCGTTCATGGTCACGCCGATGGCCGAGGGGTGCGAACTTTTGGACGTCGCCGATGCCGCCTCCCGCGCGCCTGCGCTGCAGCTCGACGGTGCGCAAGGCGTGCTTTACAGCCCGCACGAGATGCGTGTCGAGTCGCGCACGGCCATCGGGCTGCTGGCGAAGTGGCTGGCGGAAGCGATGGGCGTGGTGTTTCGCTTCGGCGAGGCTGTATTGGAGGTCGAGGCGCCGAAGGTGCGCACGTCGCGCGTCACGCTGCATGGCGAGCGTGTCGCGGTGTGCACCAATACCGACCTGAACGGGCTGTTCGCCGACCGGCTGACGCCGCATTCGCTGCGTCTGTGCCAGCTGCAGATGTTGCGCGTGCGGCCGGAGCCGGGTTTCAAGCTGCCGGGGTCCGTCATGGCGGACTTGAGCCTGGTGCGCTACCACGGCTACAGCAAGCTGCCGGCGGCCGCGAAGCTGCTCGAACAGATCGAGCGCGAGGAGGGCGAATCGCTGGCGCACGGAATCCACCTGATCGTGGTGCAAAGCGCCGACGGATCGCTGGTGGTCGGCGATTCGCATCATTACGGCCCGGTGCTCGAACCTTTCGCCGACCAACGTGTCGATGCGCTCATCCTGAAGCACCTGCACGAAACGCTGAAGCTGAAGGAAGCGACGGTGACCGAGCGCTGGGTCGGCACCTATCCGTCGTCGGCCGCCACCGATTGCCTCATCGACCGTCCCGACGACGCGACGCGAATGGTGCTGGTCACCAGCGGCACTGGCGCCAGCACCGCTTTCGGCATCGCAGAAGAAGTTTTCGACGCGTGGTGAGGCGCGACGCCGCCACTTCTCATTCCAGGGTTCCCCAATGACAGACAAACCTCTCCGCCTTTCCGCCGTCGTCTTCGACTGGGCCGGCACCATCCTCGATTTCGGCTCTTGCGCTCCGATGGGCGCGTTCGTCCGGCTGTTCGAGAAGTTCGGCATCGACCTCACCATCGACGAGGCGCGCGGCCCGATGGGCATGGCGAAGTGGGACCACATCGACGCGCTGGGCCGCTTGCCGGGCATCGCGGCGCAGTGGGAGGCGCGCTATGGCAAGCCGTTCGCCGAGGCCGATGTCGACCATCTGTACGAGGTGTTCACGCCGATGAATGCCGCGGTGGTCGCCGATTTCGCCGATTTCATTCCCGGCGCGGTCGAGATGGTCGATGCGCTGCGCGCGCGCGGGCTGAAGATCGGCTCGACGACCGGCTACAACCGCCCGATCATGGACATCGTCACGCCGATCGCCGCAGCGGGCGGCTACGTGCCGGACAACGTCGTCTGCGCCGGCGATCTCGTAGCCGGCCGGCCTTCGCCGCTGATGATGTACCGCACGTTCGCCGATCTCGGCGTGTGGCCGGCTTCCGGCGTGGTCAAGGTCGACGACACGGGCGTCGGGATCGAGGAAGGGCTGAATGCGGGAACCTGGACGGTCGGGCTGGCTGTGAGCGGCAACGCGGTCGGGCTGCCGCTGGCGGAATGGTCGGCGCTCGATGCAGCGAAGCAGGACGAATTGCGTCGGGCGGCGACCGCCAAGCTGAAGGCGTCGGGTGCGCATTACGTGATCGACAGCGTCGCCGACCTGATGCCGGTGATCGACGACATCGAAGCTCGTCTGGCGCGCGGCGAAACGCCCTGAGCGATTTGTTCAGGAAGCGACGTCGCCCCGCACCCGCAGGAAGCGGGCGAAGCGTGGAAGCCCGCTGGGGAGCGTGCCGTTGTAGCGATAGGTCACGAGGCTGCCGACCGGCGGCGGATCTTCGCGCTGCGTGTCGGTGAAGCCACCGCCCAGCTTGAAGCGCTTGCCGTCCGGCATCTCGACCAGCAATGCGCCCAGCCGATCGGCATGCCGGCCCTTGCCGGGAAGATGCGCGACGACGCGCGCCTCGGCATCGTCGAACGGCTTCACCTTGAGCAGATCGGCCGTGCGTTCGCCGCGGTAGAGCGATGCGCCGCGATGCAGCACCAGGCCTTCGCCGCCCATCTTCACCGTCTTCTCCATCAGCGCCTGCAGGTCGTCGTGCGTGGTGGCGCGCTGCTGGGCGACGGCGACCACCCACGGTGCGGCGGGGATCGGGAGCAGTTTGCGAAGCGCGGTCAGGCGCGTCGTGAAGTCGCCGGGCTGCGCAGGCAGGTCGAACACCATGAAGTGCATCTCGCGCCAGGCCGTGTCGTTGGGCGTCTGGCTGCGGACCGTCGAAACGGCCAGCGCGAAGCGATCGCGCCCCGCCCACAGTTCGCCGTCCATCGGTATTGCGGGCAGCGCTGCGGTGAACCACGCCGGCGCAACGATGCGCTCGCCGCCGCGCGTCCAGAACACCTTGCCGTCCCAGTAGCCGCGTACGCCGTCATATTTCTCGCTGACCCAGTAGTCGTCGAGCGACATGCCGCGCCGGTACACGTCGGCGAGCATCAGCGACGGCGGCGTCGCTGCACGCGCCATGCCGGGCACGAGCGCGTTCAGCGCGACGCCCGACAGCGCGGCAATCAGCAAGGTTCGCCGGCTCGGGCGCAGAAGCGGCCTGAACGGGCCCGTGGCGCGCATGGGCGCTCTCAGGATTCCGCGATGCCGCCGACGACCTGGCTGAAGCCGCCGTCCACGTAAGTGATTTCGGCGGTGACGCCGCTGGCAAGGTCGCTCAGCAGGAAGGCGGCGACGTTGCCGACTTCGTCGATCGTCACGTTGCGGCGGATCGGCGACACATCGGCCACGACGGAAAGAATCTTGCCGAAACCCTTGATGCCGCTGGCGGCGAGCGTCTTGATCGGGCCCGCGCTGATGCCGTTGACGCGCATGCCCTTCGGTCCCATCGATTCTGCAAGGTAGCGCACCGACGCTTCCAGACTCGCCTTTGCGAGGCCCATCGTGTTGTAGTTGGGCAAGACGCGCTCGGAACCGAGATACGTCAGCGTCAGCAGCGCCGACTTCGGGTTGAGGTAGGGCAGCGAAGCCTTCGCCATTGCGGGAAAGCTGTAGGCACTGATGTCGTGCGCGATGCGGAAGCCTTCGCGCGACAGGCCTTCGAGGAAATCGCCGGCGATCGATTCGCGCGTGGCGAAGCCGATGCTGTGGACGAAGCCGTCGAAGGTCGGCCATGTCTGCGACAGGTCCGCGAAGAGCTTTTCGATCTGCGCGTCGTCGCCGACGTCGCAGTCGAAGATCAGCTTGGAGTCGAAGTCGGCTGCGAATTCGGTGATACGGTCCTTGAAGCGCTCGCCGACGTAGCTGAAGGCGAGCTCTGCGCCCTGCTCGTGGCAGGCCTTAGCGATGCCGTAGGCGATGGAGCGGTTGCTCAACACGCCGGTGATCAACAGTTTTTTGCCGGAAAGAAAGCCCATGAGGTTGCCTTGTAGAAATCTTGTGCAGAATTCTCGCATGCGAATTTGGCTGCTCCTGGTGCCGGTGCTCTCGGCACTGATGGCG
>JAQGMX010000171.1 GCA_028292145.1 Variovorax sp. | reverse complement strand
GCATCGGCCGGCCGAGAAAATAGCCCTGCCCGTAGCCGATGTCGAGGTCGCGCAACACGCGCAGGTCGTCGCCGGTCTCGATGCCTTCGGCCACCAGCTGGGTGCCGAATGCCTCGGCCATCCTGCGGATGGCCCGCACCATTTCGAAGTTCTCGCTGGTCGTGGCGATGGCGCGGGTGAAGAACTTGTCGATCTTGACGAAGTCCGGCTTGAGTTCGGCCCACAGCCTCAAACTCGAATGACCGTCGCCGAAATCGTCGAGTGCGATGTGGATGCCCAGCGTGTGCACGACCTGGATGGCGCGCTTCAGGCCCGCCATGTCGGTCGACGGATCGCGTTCGGTGAGTTCCACGACCAGCATCCGCGGCGCGACCTGCGAAGTCGCCAGCATGCGCTCCAGCAGGCACGGCCCCTGCGCCTGCCCGAGCGTGCAGCGGGCGAGCGCATCGGCGCTCATGTTGACGAACAGCCGGCCCGGTTGAGCCAGCCGTCCCCAGGCCTCCAGCGCGGTGGCGACGCAGCGGAGTTCGAATTCGATCTGCAGCGATTCGCGCGCGGCCGCCGCCAGCAGCTCGACAGGCATGTGAAGCGCGCTGCCCACGGGACCGCGAATCAGCGCCTCGTGACCGAATACGTCGCCCTGACGCAGTTTGACGAGCGGCTGGAAGACCGGATGAAGACCGTGGGTCTCGATCAGCTGCCGGAGCGACTCCCTCTCCGGTGGCGGCTTGACAACGCTGAGCCGCGCTCTCTGGGGTGTTTGCATCGCGCGCATGGTGACGGCGCGATGTGACGGCCTGAAGACTTCAGCCGCCGCGCACTTTCACCGCCTGCAGATGCCCAGGACCAGCTCCTGCTCCGTACAGGGACGCGCCGGCGGCCTCGGCCGCTCTGGCACGGCAGAAACCGTGGCGGCGGGCGGCGCCGCCTTCGCCGCGATGCAGCCGCGCAGCCGCCTTTCCATCGGTCCGAAATAGCGCCAGCCCTGGTTGAGCGGCGGCAGCTCCAGCTTCACTTGTTTCCACTTGGGATGGCCGCTGGCCTGCAGCTTGTCGAAGTTGATGCACAGGCTGTCGGCGAACCGGGTCAGGTCGCCGACGGTCGAGCGAAGGTTGTAGTCGTAGGTCACCAGATAGGCCTTGACCGTCAGGCTGGGCACGTCGGCCGGCAACCAGCTCGTGTAGCTGCTCGCGCGGATCGTTGCGGGAAAGTAGGTTTTCCTGGCGCGCGCGGTTTCCGGCGCCGAATCGTCGAGCTTGAGCAGCTTGATGTAGTTGCGCGCCTCGGCCTTCATGTCCGCGAAAAGCTTGGCCGGTTGCCCGGCGATGATGACCACGACATCGATCGACTTGTCGACGGTGAGCTTGGTGAGCGCTTCCTCGTTGCTGAGGTATTGCCGGTTCTCGACCGGCATCGGCTCTCCGAACATCAGCTGGTAGACGGTTCTCGACGTGAGCGCGGTGCCGCTGCCCAGCGGGCCGATACCGATTTTCTTGCCCTTGAGCTCGTGGATGTATTGCAGCGGCGAATCGGCGCGGACCACGAAGTGGATCTCTTCATCGTAGAGCGGCATCACGACGCGCAGCGGCCGGATGATGTCGCCGGCCTCGGCGTTGCCCGTCTTCGCCTCGTCGAGAAAGGCCTGGTAGACGTCTGACTGCACGAGCGCGAGCTTCACGCCCGGTTCGTAGCGCAGGCGCTGGACGTTCTCTGCCGAGCCCTTGGATTCGAGCGCCTCGAGCGAGATGGCGGCGGGCTCGGCCACATACTTGCCGAGGTCGCGGCCGATCTCGATGTAGGTGCCGGTCTTCGAGGCGGTGACGATCTTGTAGGGCACTTCGGACGCGGCGCCGGCAGACGATGCGAACAAGGCGCAGGCCGTCAGGATCAGCGGCATCAGCTTGGACGAGAGAGACATTTCTGATCCTTCGGTGGGGGAAAGGGACGGCTAGCGCGGCTGGCAAAGGGACATCGCCGCCAGTGCTTCCTTGCATTCGGCGGCGGCCGGCAATGAAGGCGTTGGCGTTGGCGTTGGCGCTGCGGTCTGTGCCGCAGGTTCCGGTGCTTTTTGTGGCGCTGGTGCCTCGGGCGGCACGGCGGCTTGCTCGAAACCAAGCGACTTGGATGCGTTCGTCGCCGCGGCACCGAGTTGTTCGCGGCGCGCGGCCTGTTCGCGGACGCGCCGATCGAAGGTTTCCTTCAGCGCCAGCACGCCGGGATCGCTCGCCTGCGTGGCGTCGAACATGCCGAACGCGCGTTCCGCACCTGCAAGGTCGCCGCGGTCGATTGCATCGCGCAACTGCGTGACGGCTGCGTCGAAGCCTTGCAGGCGTTCGGCGTCGATGCGTTTTTCGGTGTAGTGGTTGACGCCCAGCAGAAGTCCTAGCGCGATCAGGAGCAGAACGGCCAGCGCGCCGAGGATTGCAGCGACAGGCTGTCGCGAGCCGGACCCGGACCGGCCGTCGGCAGGCGTCGGCGTCCGGCCTGCAGGGTCCGCATCCGGCTGCAGCGGGTCGGCGACGCGTGGGCCAAGCCACCCGACGCCTTGCGCCGCGCCCGAGGCATCGGCCCCGTTGGATGTGTCGGCTGTGTCGGCTGCGCCGGCCGCGACGCGCTGATCCTTGCCGCAGGAAGTGCAGAAGAGTTCGCCTTCCTGGAGCAGCGCGTCGCAATGGACGCAAGGCACGAGGAACGATGTGTCCGGATCGTCCAGTTTGTCTGCCGGAATGAGCGGCGGGCCTTTTGTCTCGAATATTGGCTGCGATGGCAACAAAACGTAAACCTGAGATTGGGGTGCATCCAGTAGCGGACTTTTCGGGTAGTCGAAGTATGTCGCCCGAATAACGCAATTGAACAGAGACGAGCGGCATATGCCGGACGGTGGACAGGCCGCCAAGGCTAACAAACCCCTGACTCCTTCAAACCAAGGACTTTACCTATGCCAAATCTCAAGAATTTCCGCCCGTTGGCGCTCATCGTCGCTGCGGCTCTCACGGCTTGCGGCGGCGGCGGCGGAGGCAGCGACGACGGCACGCCGGCAACGCCCGGCACGCCCGGCGATACGGTCGCCGTCACCGCCTCGGGCCGCGTCATCTCCTTCAACCGTGCGGCGCCGTCGACCTTGTCGACCAGCGGCGTCGTGCAGGGCCTCGCCATCGGCGAAACGCTGATCGGTATCGACACGCGGCCGGCCGACGGCCTGGTGTACGCGGTGAGCTCGCAAGGGCGCATCTTCACGCTCGATGTCTTGAGCGGCGTCTTGACTTCCAGGGCACAGCTGTCCGTGCCGCTGGCCGGAACGCAGTTCGGCGTCGACTTCAATCCGGTCGCCGACCGGCTGCGCATCGTCAGCAACACCGGGCAGAACCTGCGCATCGACGTCACTACCGGTGCGGCGACGGTTGACGGCGCCATCAACGGGCCGGCTGCCAGCATCACCGCCTCGGCCTACACCAATTCTTTCGCCGGTACGACCGCCACGCAGCTCTACAACCTGGACGCCTCCGGCACTCTGTACCTGCAAGACCCGCCGAACAACGGCACGTTGGCCAATCCGGTGCCCCTGAACGTCGCCTTCAGCACCAGCAACGGGTTCGACATCGATCCGCGCACCAACGTCGGCTACGCCGCGCTGGCCGTGGGTGGCGCGACGCAGCTGTACACGGTGCCGCTCGCCGGCACCTCGGGCGCGAAGCTGATCGGCCCGATCGGCGCCGGCGAAGCCATCACCGGGCTCACGCTGGTTCAGGCTGCCGCGCCGCGCGCATTCGTGCTCACGGAAGGCTCGCGTCTTGCCAGCTTCGCGCCGTCCGCGCCGAACACCCTGTCCGCCTCGGTCGCGATCAGCGGACTGGCCGGCAACGAGCAGGTGGTCGGCATTGACTTCCGTCCGAGCAACGGCCGCCTGTATGCGCTCACCAGCCAGGCCCGGTTGCTGACCGTGGTCCCGGAAACGGGTGTCGCGACAGCGGTCGCCACGCTGGCCGCCGACCCGACGGATGCCACGCTGCCGTACGCCGGCCTCGCCGGAGCGCGCTTCACCGTCGACTTCAACCCGGTCGCCGACCGCCTGCGCGTCATCAGCGACAGCGGCCAGAGCCTGCGCATCAACGTCGACACCGGCGTCACCATCACGGACGGCGCCATCAACCGTGCGGCCCCGGCCGTCGTCGTGGCCGGCGCTTATAGCAACAGCTTCGCCGGCACCACGGTGACCGATCTTTTCGACCTCGACAGCAACGCCAACGTGCTGGCGCGCCAGGTGCCGCCGAACGACGGCACGCTGGTCAACATCGGTCCGCTGAACGTAGCGCTGAACGGGCAGGGCGCGGTCGATATCGCGGGCGGCGCGAATGGTCTGGTGCTTGCGGCTCTGCGCCCGACCGGCATCGGCGCATTCGGCCTGTACACGATCTCCCTGACCACTGGCGCTGCGACGCTCTACGGCAACACGTCGGGCAACGTCGCGCTGTCGCAGATCGGCGGCGCTGCGGGACCGGTGGTGCAGGACATCGCGATCCGGTTCTGACGCGCGAGCCGGTCGGCATCCTCTCCCAAGGAAGCCGACCGGCTTTTTCTTTGCCTATGTAGTTGCATATGCAACGGTTGTACCTACAATGACCGGCATGAACGCAACCGATCAGACCGCTCCTGCAACCGAATCCGTCACCGCCATGCCGAGGCTGCCGCAGGGCTGCACCAGTTTCAAGGTGCGGCAACTCATGCGGCGTGTCTCGCAGCACTACGACGCCGAGATATCGCAGAGCGGCCTCAAGACGACGCAGTACTCGCTGCTGTCGCACGTGATGAAGCTCGGTCCGCTGCGCCCGGTCGATCTGGCGGCGGCCATGAAGATGACGGCGTCGACGCTCAGCCGCAATCTGCAGCCGCTGATCGCCGCCGGCTGGCTGGCGATGGGCGCCGGCACCGATGCGCGCAGTCGGCTGGTGCAGATCACGCCCGACGGCATCGGCAAACGGCTCGAAGGGCAGAAGCACTGGAAGGTTGCGCAGCAGACGCTGAACGCGCGGCTCGGCATGGACCGCGTGCTGGCGCTGCATTCGCTCATCGACGACTCGCTCGACCTGCTCGGCCTGCCCGGTGAAGACGCCCCTTCGGCCCACGACGACTGACCGCCCATGTTCGCCCAACAACTCTCCCTGTGGCTGCAACGCCGCGGCATCCATTACGGCTGGGTCGTCGCCGCGATCACCTTCCTCACCATGCTGACGATGTCGGCGGCGCTCGGGCTGCCCGGCGCGATGATGCAGCCGCTCGGCAAGGAATTCGGCTGGAGCACCGGCGAGATCTCGTCGGCGCTGGCGTTGCGTTTCGCGCTGTTCGGGCTGATGGGGCCTTTCGCCGCGGTGCTCATGGAGCGCTACGGTCTGCGCGCGGTGATGTGCGTCGGCCTTGCACTGGTCGGCTCCGGCATGGCGCTGGTCACTTTCGCTTCGCAGCTGTGGCAGCTGTTCGTCGTCTGGAGCCTGATGCTCGGTATCGGAACCGGGCTGACGGCGTTGGTCCTCGGCGCGGTGGTGGCCAACCGCTGGTTCGTCGGGCGGCGGGGACTGGTCGTCGGCATGCTGACCGCCAGCGCCGCGACCGGCCAGCTGGCTTTCCTGCCTGTCGCGGCCTGGATGATCGAGCACTGGGGCTGGCGTTCGGCCGTGACGCCGGTCTTCGTCGGCGCGGCGCTGATCGGCGCGCTCTGCCTGCTGTTCGTGCGGAACCGGCCTTCGGACATCGGCATGCTGCCGTACGGCCAGACACCCGAAGCCGCGGCCGCCGCACCCAAGGTGACGGCCATCGCCATGAACTGGCGCACGCCGTTCACGACGCTGCGTGAGGTATCGGGCAACCGCACCTTCTGGATCCTGGCCGGCACCTTCTTCATCTGCGGCCTGAGCACCAACGGCCTGGTGCAGACGCACTTCATCTCGCTGTGCGGCGATAACGGCATGTCGGCGGTGCCGGCCGCATCGGTGCTCGCGATGATGGGCGCCTTCGACTTCGTCGGCACCATCCTCTCGGGCTGGCTCTCCGACCGCTACGACAACCGCAAGTTGCTGTTCTGGTACTACGGCCTGCGCGGGCTGTCGCTCTTCTGGCTGCCGCATTCGGAGTTCACCATCTACGGCCTGGGGATCTTCGCGATGTTCTACGGCCTCGACTGGATCGCCACCGTACCGCCGACCGTCAAGCTGGCCGGCGCCGAATTCGGCGCGCAGAAGGTCGGTCTGGTGTTCGGCTGGATCTTTGCGGCCCACCAGCTCGGCGCGGCAACGGCGGCGTATGGCGCAGGCTTCGCGCGCACGCTGCTCCTGACCTACACGCCGGCGCTGTATGCCGCCGGCGCGGCCTGCCTGATCGCGGCGCTGGTGGTGATGGCGATCCGCCGACCCGTTTCTTCGGCCGCGCCGACCTTGCGCGTCACTGGAGCCGCACGATGAGCGCCGTCATCGACCCGCGCACGCGCCTGCTGCTCGAAGCGCCGATCGTCCCGACGCTGCTGCGCCTCGCAGCGCCCAACGTGCTGGTGATGGTCGCGCAGGCCGCCGTCGGCCTGATCGAGACCTACTTCGTCGGCAAGCTCGGCACCGATGCGCTGGCCGGCATGGCGCTGGTCTTCCCGATCGTGATGCTGATGCAGATGACGTCGGCCGGTGCGATGGGCGGCGGCATCGCATCGGCCATCGCGCGTGCGCTCGGCGCGGGGCGGCGCGATGTCGCCAACGCACTCGGCGTGCACGCGATGGTGATCGCGCTCGGCTTCGGCATCGCCTTTTCGATGGCGCTGCTGTTCGGCGGGCGCTGGCTCTTTGCGCTGATGGGCGGCACCGGCGCCGCGCTGGAGGCGGCGATGACGTACTCCAACTTCGTCTTCGCCGGCGCGGTGCTGGTGTGGATGTTCAACGCGCTGGCGGCGGTGATCCGCGGCACCGGCAACATGGCGGTGCCGGCCAACGTGACGGTGGCGGGTGTCGTCGTGCTGATACCGCTGTCGCCGCTGCTGATCTTCGGCTGGGGTCCGGTGCCGGGGCTCGGCATCGCCGGCGGCGCGCTGGCGCTGCTGATCTATTACCTGGCCGGGACGCTCGCGCTGCTGTTCTACCTGCGCTCGCCGGGCAGCCTGATCAGGCTGACGCTCGGCGGGCTGAAGCTGCGCTGGGCGCTGTTCCGCGACATCCTGCGCGTCGGGCTGATCGGCGCCGTGTCGACCGTCGCGACCAACCTCTCCATCGGCATCGCGACGGCGCTCTCGGGCCACTTCGGCTCCGGTGCCATCGCCGGCTACGGCACGGCATCGCGGCTCGAATACCTGCTGGTGCCGCTGGTCTTCGGCCTCGGCGCGCCGCTGGTCGCGATGGTCGGCACCAGCATCGGCGCCGGCAACCGCGAACGGGCGCTGCGCGCGACATGGATCGGCGCCGCCATCGCCTTCGTGCTGACCGAAACCATCGGCGTCGCGGCGGCCTTGTTCCCGATGCAGTGGCTGCTGCTGTTCGGCGACGACCCCGCCATGCTGGAGGCCGGCGCGCACTACCTGCGCGCGGTCGGGCCGATGTACGGCTTCTTCGGCGTCGGGCTGGTGCTGTACTTCGCATCGCAAGGGGCCGGGCGGCTGCTCTGGCCGGTGCTTGGCAACCTGGCGCGTCTGGCGGTGGCCGGCATCGGCGGCTGGCTGGCGCTGCGCTGGACCGGCGAACTCACGCACGTCTTCGTCGCGCAGGGCGTGGCGCTGGTGGTGTACGGCATCGTGATCGCATCCGCGATCGCCGGCGGCGCGTGGTTCGGGCGCGTCGGCTGGCCGTGTACGACGGAAACGTTGTTGC
>JAQGMX010000131.1 GCA_028292145.1 Variovorax sp. | reverse complement strand
ACAGGATGTTGTGCGCGGTGCAGATGTCGCGCAGGCGCTGCAGGTAGCCCTGCGGCGGCACGATCACGCCGGCCGAGCCGGACATCGGCTCGACGATGACGGCGGCGATGTTCGATGCGTCGTGCAGTGCGATCAGGTCCAGCAGGCGGTCGGCCAGATGCGCGCCTTCGGCCGGCATGCCGCGCACGAAGGTGTTACCGGGCAGCACGGTGTGCGGCAGATGGTCGGCTTCGACGGCCTGGCCGAACAGCTTGCGGTTGCCGCCGATGCCGCCGACGGAGATGCCGCCGAAATTCACGCCGTGGTAACCCTTCTCGCGCCCGATCAGCCGCGTCTTGCTCGCCTGGCCCTTCGCGCGCCAGTAAGCCCGCGCCATCTTGAGCGAGGTGTCGGCGGCTTCGGAGCCGGAGCCGGTGAAGAAGACGTGATCGAGCCCGTCCGGTGTCAGCGCCTTCAGGCGGTTGGCCAGCTCGAACGACAGCGGATGGCCGAACTGGAAGGCCGGCGCGTAATCCAGCTTGGCGATCTGGCGGCTCACTGCTTCGGTGATTTCCGGGCGGCCGTGGCCCAGTCCGGTGCACCAAAGGCCCGAAAGGCCGTCGAACACCTTGCGGCCGGCGTCGTCGGTGAAATACGCGCCCTTGGCTTCCAACACCATGCGCGGGTCGGCCAGGAAGTTGCGGTTGCCGGTGAAAGGCATCCAGTGCGCCGAGAGCCAGGCGGCGTCGGTGCGGGTGGCGGTGGGCTGAGGGGGAGTGATGAGGTGAGGCATGGTGGCCGATGGTCGCCGCAGGCATTGCTCTTGCAAATGCTCCAATATCGGAACTCACTTGAGCATCCATGCAAGTAATGACCAACCTCAAGCAGACGAACGACAAGCGCCGCGCGCTGCTGGGTCAGCTCAGCGACATGGACCTGCGCCTGCTGCGGGTCTTCAAGAGCGTGGTCGACTGCGGCGGCATGGCGGCGGCCGAGCTGGAGCTCAACATCGGCACCTCGACCGTCAGCCGCCACGTCAAGGACCTGGAGACGCGCCTGTCGCTGGTGCTCTGCCGGCGCGGACGCGCGGGCTTTTCGCTCACGCCCGAGGGCCGGCGCGTCTATGAAGAAACGCTGCGGCTGCTGGCGTCGGTCGAAGCGTTCCGCAGCAGCATCGACGACATCCACCACCGGATGGGCGGCCAGCTCGACCTGGCGGTGTTCGACAAGACCGTGAGCAATCCGCAGGCGCGGATCGGCGACGCCATCGCGCGCTTCGCCGCGCAGGCGCCGGAGGTTCGGCTGAACGTGCACGTCGCCTCGACCAACGCCATCGAGCGCGGCGTGCTCGACGGCGCGTTCCAGATCGGCATCATCCCGGCGCACCGCAGTTCCCGGACGCTGGCTTACGCCGATCTGTTCGGCGAAACCATGCTGCTCTATTGCGGCGCACGCCATCCCTTGTTCGGCGCCGCGCACTCCGGACTGACCTGGGAAAAGCTGCGGGCCTACGATTTCGCCGGACTGGGCTTCCATTCGCCCAACATGGCGTTGAGCCACCGCGCCGGACTGGAGCGCAAGGCGACCGGCTTCGACCAGGAGGCGATCGCGATGCTGGTGATGTCGGGCCGTTACCTCGGCTTCCTGCCCGACCACTATGCCGAGGCTTTCGAGCGTGACGGCCGCCTACAGGCCGTTGCGCCGAAGCGCTTCCGCTACGTCTGCCGTTTCGTCAGCCTGCTGCGCCGCTCGCCCGAGCCGTCGCGGGCGGCGAAGCTTTTCCAGGAATGCCTGGCCGAGGCCCATACACACATCAACATCGACCGAAAGGAAATTTCTAAATGACACTGGCAATGAGTTGGGAAGAATGGGCCGCCCACGACGGCGTGGCGCTGGCCGGGCGCGTGCGCAAGGGCGACGTGACGCCCGCCGAACTGGCCGCGCAGGCGTCTGCCGCCATCGACATGACCAACCCGGCGTTGAGCGCGGTGATCGAGGTCTTCGACGACGCCGTGGCCGATCCGGTCGGCAACGGCACCGACACCGATGGCCTGTTCGCGGGAGTGCCCTACCTGATGAAGGACCTGGGCCCGACGCTCAAGGGCCGGCTGCAGGAATTCGGCTCGATGCTGATGCAGGGCCACCGGCCGACCGAGGACAGCTTTCTCACGACACAGATCCGCAAGGCCGGCCTGAACATCATCGGCCGTACCACGACGCCCGAATTCGGCGTCTGCAGCTCGGTCGAAAACGCACTCTTTGTCACCCGAAATCCCTGGGATCTCGACTACACGACCTGCGGCTCCTCGGCCGGCACGGCCGCCGCGGTGGCTGCGGGCGTTCTGCCGCTGTCGCATGCGACCGACGGCGGCGGGTCGATCCGCATTCCGGCCGGCGTGAACGGCAACATCGGATTGAAAGTGTCGCGCGGCGTGTTCTCGCTGGCGCCGAACCTGTCGGACCTGTCGGGGCTGGTGTCGATCCAGGGCTGCCACAGCCGGACCGTGCGCGACACGGCCGCCTTCGTCGACCAGTGCCGAGGCGGTGCGCCGGGCGAGTTCATGCCGTTCTGGTCGCCGGCCGAGCCGTACAGCGAACTTATCAAGAAAGACCCAGGCCGGCTGCGCATCGCGCTGTCGCACGAATGGGGCGACTTTCGCGCCACGCCGCATTTCGTGGCCGAACTGGAACGCGTCGGAAAGCTGCTCGAAGGGCTGGGGCACCACGTCGAATGGGCGCTGCCGGACGTCGACTTCCAGGGCGCGTTCGCCGCGCAGACCACCTGCTACATCAGCAACTTCGCGCAGGTGATCGCCGGGCAGATCGCACGACTCGGCTACGAACGGCCACCGGCCGACCTGCTGGAGCCGATCGACATCAAGATCTGGGAAGCCGGCCTGCACACCAGCTATTCGGAGCGCTCGAAGATGCAGGCGGTGTTCAACACCACCTCGCGCGCCTTCGGCAACTTCTTCGAGGACTGGGACATCATCCTGACGCCGGTGACCGCGCTGCCGACGCCGCGGGTCGGCACCACCGAATACCTCACCACCAGCACCAATCCGTCGGTGCACGACTGGTTCGCCAATCTCTGGAAGAACTTCGCGTACACGCCGCTGGCGAACCTGTGCGGCATGCCCGGCATCTCGCTGCCGCTGGCGGCGCAGGAGAACGGCCTGCCGCTGGGCATCCAGGCGCAGGCGAAGCAGGCGAACGACGGCCTGCTGCTGCAACTGGCCGCGCAGATCGAGCGATCGATCGA
>JAQGMX010000129.1 GCA_028292145.1 Variovorax sp. | reverse complement strand
ACGCCGTAGACGATGGTGTGCTTCACGTCCGGCGTGAACAGCGACTTCTCGATCAGCGTCGTCAGGTCGCGGTAGCTGAGCCAGGTACTCATCATCCGGCGGTTGTGCGGCTTGGGGAACGAGGAGCCGATGCGGATGCTGACCGTCTCGATGCCGTAGCGGTCGAAGTAGAACTGCGCCATGTCCTCGCCGAAGGATTTCGACAGGCCGTAATAGCCGTCCGGGCGTTTCCGAACGCCGGCATCGATTGCCTCGTCCTGCTTGTAGAAGCCGATGGTGTGGTTCGAGCTGGCAAAAACGATGCGTTTTACGCCGTGACGTCGCGCCGCCTCGTAGACATGGAACACGCCGCGGATGTTGCCTTCGAGCACTTCCTCGAAAGGCCGCTCGACCGAGACGCCGCCCAGATGAACGATGGCATCGCAGCCGGCGACCAATGCATCGACGGCCGATTTGTCGGCGAGATCGCAGACCACGACTTCTTCCTGCGGGCCGTTCGCTGGCGCCATCGGCGCGATGTCGGAAAGCCGGACGACGTCCGCGAAAGGCTTGAGTCGTTCGCGCAATTCCTTGCCGAGACCGCCGGCCGCACCGGTCAGCAGCAGGCGCGGAAGGCGGGATGTCACGGTCGAATCGCTCATCGGTTGCTCGTCTCTCTTTAGTTATCTGTTGTCGTACAACTTCTTGGACGATTATCATGAGCCGATGGCCCGCCTGTCAACAGAAGTTCCCACCATGCCCGAGACGTCTTATATGGAGCGCCCGCGAACGCGCGGCCGGGGTCTGGCGCACAACCTGGTCGACGACTTCGGCGCCCGTATCCGCGACGGTGGATTGCGCCCCGGCGACAAGCTGCCGACCGAGTCGGAAATCATGACGGCGTTCGGTGTGAGCCGCACGGTGGTGCGCGAGGCGCTTTCCAAGCTGCAGGCGGCCGGACTGGTCGAGACGCATCACGGCGTCGGCACCTTCGTGATGCAGCAGAGGACGAGCACCGTGTTCCGGCTCGATGCCGGCGACATCGCCACTTCGGTCGACGTGCTGGCGGTGCTGGAGTTGCGCATCAGCCTGGAAACCGAATCCGCCGGCCTCGCCGCGATCCGCCGCACCGAGGAACAACTGCAGGCGATGCGTCAGGCGCTGGACGATTTCGAGCGCAACGTCGGCGTGGCGGGCGACACCGTGGCGCCGGACTTCCGTTTCCATCTGCAGATCGCCCAGTCGACCGGCAATCCGTATTTCGCGGACATCATGAGCCACCTTGGCACCACGATCATTCCGCGCACACGCATCAGCGCCATCCGCAACCACGACCGCGGCGGCGCGTATCTGAGCCGGGTTAACCGCGAGCACGAGGAGATTTATGCAGCGATCGCGCGGCGCGATTCGGAGTCGGCGCGGGCGGCCATGCGCATCCACCTGACGAACAGCCGCGAGCGCTTGCGAACAGCGCAAGAAGCAGCACAAGCGGCGGACAGGGCAGCTGAAAAAACGCCCCCGGCGCAGCCCTTGCCGACGACGACGGCGCGCAAAAGCTGAGGGCGAAGCCTGTCCTGTACTGGACAGGTCATTCTTTGAGTTGTACGATGACTGACCACTCTGGATGCCGAAAGGCATTTCTCGGCCTGGTCACAACCAACGGAGACTCGACATGCCAACCCGCCGCCGCTTCACTGCCGCCTGTTCCGCCGCACTTTCCTCTGCGCTTTTCGTGGCGCTTCCCGTAATTCCGATGACCGCAGCGGCCCAGGCCGCCTGGCCGTCGAAGCCGATCAAGATCATCGTGCCGTACCCGCCGGGCGGGTCGTCCGACATCATCGCGCGCGCGCTCAGCGTGCCGCTGGCGGCGGCGTTGAAGCAAACGGTGCTGGTCGAGAACCGCCCAGGCGCCAACGGCAACCTCGGCGCCGACTTCGTCGCGAAGTCCGCGCCCGACGGCTACAACATCCTGTTGTGCGATGTCGGCGCGCTGGCGATCAGCCCGTCGGTCTACACCAAGCTGGCTTTCGATCCTTCGAAGGATCTGCGCGGCGTTGCGATGCTGGCCTATTCGCCGCACCTGCTGGTCGTGCACCCGTCGGTCAAGGCAAACAACCTCAAGGAACTGGTCGCACTTTCCAAGACCTCCGACCTGAACTTTGCCGTGACGGCCACCGGTAGTGCGGCCCATCTGGCCGGCGTCGCACTCGAGCGTGCGAGCGGCGCCAAGTGGACGTATGTGCCGTACAAGGGCGGCGTGCAGGCGGTGCAGGACACGGTTGCCGGCCAGACGCAGGTGCTCATGAACGGCATGCTGGCGACGCTGCCGCAGGTGCAGGGCGGCAAGCTCAAGGTGTTGGGCGTGTCGAAGGCGACCCGCATGCCGCTGATCGGCGACGTGCCGACCATCGCGGAGCAGGGCGTTCCCGGCTACGAGTCGGGCACCTGGCAGGGCGTGAAGGTGTCGCGCGGCACGCCCGATGCGATCGTCAACCGGCTCAACAAGGAGTTGGTCACGATCATCCGTTCAGCCGATATCCGTGCACGCCTGACCGGCCAGGGCGCCGAAGTGGTGACCATGTCCCCGGTCGAAGAAGAGCAGTTTTTCAACAAGGAACGGGCGCGCTGGGCAGCGGTGGTCAAGCAGGCCGACATTCGCCTCGACTGATGCGCTCCGGCTACCCGCCACATTGCACCGCATTGCGCTGATTTTTCCTCCCTCTCATCCAATACCTTTGCCATGAATCCGCAAGAACTCAAATCCATCATGGGCTCCGGCCTGCTGTCGTTCCCGCTCACCGATTTCCACGCGAACGGCGACTTCAACAAGCAGGGCTATGAAAAGCGCCTCGAATGGCTCGCACCGTACGGCGCCAGCGCGCTGTTCGCGGCAGGCGGCACCGGCGAATTCTTCTCGCTGACCGGCGACGAATATCCGGGCATCATCCAGACCGCTGTCGACACCTGCCGCGGCGTGGTGCCGATCATTGCCGGTGCTGGCGGCCCGACGCGCTTCGCCATCCAGTGCGCGCAAGCGGCGGAAAAGGCCGGCGCGCACGGCATCCTGCTGCTGCCGCACTACCTGACCGAAGCCGGCCAGGAAGGTCTTGCGGCGCATGTCGAGGCGGTCTGCAAGAGCGTGAAGTTCGGTGTCATCGTCTACAACCGCGCCAGCAGCCGTCTCAAGCCGGAAACACTGGCCGGCCTGGCAGAGCGCAACCCCAACCTGGTCGGTTTCAAGGACGGCGTCGGCGACATCGAGGCGATGGTCGCCATCTACCAGCGCATGGGCGACCGCTTCGCCTACCTCGGCGGACTGCCGACGGCGGAGGTCTACGCCGCGGCTTACAAGGCGCTCGGCACGCCGGTGTACTCGTCGGCCGTCTTCAACTTTATCCCGAAGACGGCAGTGGATTTCTACGAAGCCGTTCGCACCGACGACCTGGACACCCAGCATCGCCTGCTGAAGGATTTCTTCATGCCGTACCTCGAGATCCGCAACAAGATGGCGGGCTACGCGGTGAGCATCGTGAAGGCCGGCGCGAAGATCGTGGGCCATGATGCAGGTCCGGTGCGCGCGCCGCTGACCGATCTGAAGCCGAACGAGATGGAAGAACTGAAGGCGCTGATCGACAAGCTGGGCAAGCAATAGGCTCGCCCCCAGGCTTGCTCGCTGCGCGTAGCTGCCAACCCCCTGCCGGGGGCAACGCCAGCGGCCGGGCAAAGCCCGTCCCGCGGCGTTTCTGGAAGATGCTGAGAATTTTCAACGACAACAACGAGAGACAATAAATGATCAAGAAACTCATCCTCATCGCAGCAGCCACGGTTGCCTTCGGCACAGTCTCTGGCTGCAGCTATATGCCGCGCCAGCCTGATGCGATGGCGCCGGCCGCCGTTGCCGCCGCCGCTGAAAAGCTGCGCTTTGCAATGATCGATCCGACACCGGTGGCGCTCAATGCGCTGGTGGCGGACGAGCTGAGCTACGGCCACTCGGGCGGCAAGGTCGACACCAAGGCCAGCTTCATCAGCGACCTGATGGACGGCAAATCCGACTTCGTCACGCTGGTCATCACCGACCAGACGATTCGCATCGTCGACGGTGTCGCCATCGTGCGCCACA
>JAQGMX010000116.1 GCA_028292145.1 Variovorax sp. | reverse complement strand
GGCGTGTCGCCGAGCGCGCGTGCCGCGGCTTTCGGGAATGCATAGCGCAGCCCTGCCACGAGCTGGAACAGCGACAGGTCTGCGTAGCTCAATTCGTCGCCCACCAGATGCGCTTCGCCGGCCGGATTGCGCTGCAGCACGTCTTCGAACCAGCCGAGGAATTTAGGGATGCGCGTCTCGCGGAAATCCTTTGCGCGTACCAGCGCCGCTTCGCGCTGGTCTTCATAGTACTGGCCGGTCGACAGCGGATGGTGCGTGTCATGCGCCTCGGCAACCGCGTCCGCGATGGTCAGCTGGAGCTGGTGCGTCCAGAGCGCGTCTGCCGCACCTCTGCCGGCCAAGCCCAGGCGCGGCCCGACATGCAGAAGGATGGCGGCGGTCTGCCCGACCACAATGTCGCCGTCGACCAGGAAGGGCGGCGCAAACGGCGGGCGCGGATTGCGCTTGTCGCTCAGATCCTTGCCGAGCGCTTCCTCTCCGCCGCCTTTGCCCGGCGGCTGACGCGCGACGTCGACGTAATCGGCGCCCGCCGCTTCAAGGGCCAGCCGGACGAATTCCCCGCGGCCCTGGATGGTGGGCCAGTAGTGCAGTTGGTAGGTCATGAAGCGGAGCCTTTCTCGTCGCCGAGGTAACGCGCGCCGGACCATTGCCCGCTTTCGCAGAGGTCGCGGACGACATCGACGAAAACCACGCGCGCCGCTCAGCGCCCTTCGATCCGGAACAGCGTCGTCGGCAGCGCAGCCGGATTCGCCGGCTTGAACCAGCTCATGTCCTGGATGCGGGAGCTGGTCACGTAGACGGCGCCGTCAGGGCCTTCGGCCATCGTGTCGGGCCAGCGCAGGCGGGCGTCGCGCACGAGAGTGCGCAGCGGCGCGTTCACGTTGTCGCGCACTTTCACGGCATCGTCCTCTGGCGCGGTGACGTACATGCGGCCGTCGCGGCCGATCAGCAGGCCGTCGGCCACGCCGTTCTCGCCGACACGCACGACGCGGGCGGCCAGTTGCTGCGGCGTCAGCGCTGCGTCTACGAGTACGGCGGTCGGCAGGCTGTAGAGCGTCTTGCCCTTGATCGCCTGCCAATACAGCGTCGTGCCGTCGGGCGACAGCGCGATGCCGTCGGCTGAGAACCCGACGCCACGGCCGTCGGTCTGGCGCAGCACCTTGCCGTCGGCCTTCACCTGCACGTCTTTCTCGACCTGCGTGCTCGGATGGCCGTCGAGCACGCGGCGCGAGCGGCCTGTCGAAAGGTCGACAACGATCAGCGCGCCCTTTGCGCCCGAGTCGGTGATGTACGCGAAGCGGCCGTCGGGGCTGAAGCGCATGTCGTTGAGATAGCTGCCCTGTGGCGCGATGGTTTCGTCGAAAGTCACGGTCTGCACTGCAGTGTTCGTGGTCATGTCGAACTTGACCATCTTGGCGCCCATCGGCACCAGCAGGCTCTGCGCGGGCGCGGCCGGGTCGAGCACCCAGAGATTGCCCTGGCGGTCGGCGACGACGCTCTGCACGCAAACCCAGTGTTCGCGCGGATTCAGTTCGTCCTTGCGCGCGTTGCGCCAGGCATTCCAGCGGTCGTCGGGAAAGGCGCGGATGGAGCCGTCCTTGAGCACTTCGGCGACCGACACCGGCGCGTCTTCGGTCCAGCGCGGGAAGTTGACGAAAATGCGGCCGCCCTTGGCGACGGTGACGCCGGTGACCTGATGGTCGAAGCGCGCAACGGTCTGGAGCGTGGCGCTGCCGGACGCGGGGTAGGTCGGGTTCTGGGCGCAGGCTGCGAGCAGCACCGCGGCGCCGATGGCGCCGACTGCTGCGAGGGATCGAGTGAGTCGCATGGGAGTCTCGAGGCAGTTGAAAATCATCGAACTTCGCGGCACCTTTCGCGAGGCAATGTAGGTCTTGATGCGCAGTGCAGGTCGTCGTCAGCGAAGCAACCGCACCCACAATGGAGGGACGCCACTTCCGCCAGACGTCATGACCGACACCGATTTCCACGCGCTGCTCGATGCGCGCTTCAGCTGCCGCGGCTACCTGCCGGACCCTGTGCCGCGCGGCACGGTCGACGCGATCCTCGCGCTCGCGCAGCGGACGCCGTCCTGGTGCAATTCCCAGCCGTGGCAGATCGCCGTCACCGGCGCAGCGGCCACGAACCGCCTGCGCGAAGCACTGCGGCAACCCGAAGCCACGGAGGACACCTCGCACGACATCGCGCCGCCGCAGGCCTACGAAGGGCGCTTCCGCGACCGCCGCCGGGAGTGCGGCTATCAGCTCTACGACAGCGTCGGCATCGCGCACGGCGACCGGGCGGCGTCGGCGGCGCAGGCGGCCGAAAACTTCCGCTTCTTCGGCGCGCCGCACTTCGCGCTGGTCACGACCGAGGCCGTGCTCGGCACCTACGGCGTGCTGGACTGCGGCGCCTACGTCAACAACTTCATGCTGGCCGCCCGCAGCTTCGGCATTGCCAGCATCGCGCAGGGCGCGTTGGCCGCGAGGTCGAAGTTCTTGCGGCGCTGGTTTGCGCTGCCGCCGGAGCGTCTGGTGCTGTGCGGAATCTCGTTCGGCTACGAAGATGCAGCGCATCCTGCCAACGGCTTCCGCACGACGCGGGCGCCACTCGCCGAAGCGGCGCGATGGATCGAAGAATGATCGAACTCGACGCTACCGAGACCGACGCGCACATCGCGCACGATGCGCTTCTGCGCGCCCTCGACCAAATGCTCGCGCTGCGCACCGACGGCCGCGTGCATTGCCCGACGC
>JAQGMX010000041.1 GCA_028292145.1 Variovorax sp. | reverse complement strand
AGAAGTGCCGGTCGGTGCGGTGCTGGTCAAGGACGGCGCAGTCATCGCGACCGGACACAACTGCCCGTTGACGTCGCACGATCCCACGGCGCATGCCGAAATCGGCGCGCTGCGGGCCGGAGCGGCTTCATTGCGCAATTACCGCCTCGACGGCTGCACATTGTTCGTCACGCTGGAACCTTGCGCGATGTGCGCCGGCGCGATGCTGCACGCGCGGTTGTCCCGCGTGGTTTACGGAGCCGCCGAGCCGAAGACCGGTGCCGCCGGCTCCGTGACCGATCTTTTTGCCGATCCGCGACTCAATCACCGGACCGAAGTGCAGGGCGGCGTGCTGGCCGACGAATGTGCAGCGGTGCTGCAGGATTTCTTCCGCCAGCGTCGCGACGAATCGCGGATCGCCGCCCGGCCGCTGCGCGACGACGCGCTCCGAACGCCCGACAGGCGCTTCGATGCATTGCCGGATTACGCATTTCCGCCGAACTGGGTGTCCGATCTCGAAAGCCAGCGCGGCTGGCGACTGCATTACCTCGACCAGGGACCGAGAGATGCCGCTGTCACGGTCCTTTGTCTGCATGCACCGGGTCAGTGGAGCTATTTCTTCAGGGATCTCGTTCGGCAACCCGGCCCGCGCTGGCTGGCGCCCGACCTGATCGGATTCGGCAAGAGCGACAAACCCAAGCGTGCAGACGTCCACACGCTCGCCTGGCATGCTGAATTGCTGCTGGAATGGCTCGAAGCGCTGGCGGTCGGCCGCGTGCTGATAGCAGCAGCCGATGGCGCACAACCGCTGGTTGCGTTGCTGCGCGCTTCTGCGCCTGAACGATTCGTCGGGACCGTGCGGGTGCCGGATCGTGAAGACGGCAGCGCGGCCGAAGCCTGGCGCGCGCCGTTTCCCGATCGCGGGCATGAAGCCGGGCTGCGTGCGTTGGGCGCCGCGAACCCGATGGCGTCGGGGCCGTCGGTGGCGCAATGCGCGCAGATCGCGGGCGACGCAATGGGATACTTCGCGCCGTGAGCAAACACATCTATATTTATTCCCCTTCCAGCGCCGTGCGCGACAAGCCCGCGTTCCGGCGCGGCGTCAAACGGCTCCAGGCCCTCGGTTACCAAGTCGAGATCGACGAGGCCGCTCTGGCGGTCTCGCAGCGTTTCGCCGGCGACGACGCGACCCGGCTCGCCGCCATTGCGCGAGCGGCCGCGAGCGGTGCCGACGTGGCCCTGATTTCGCGCGGCGGGTACGGCCTGAGCCGCATCCTCGACGCGATTCCGTACAAGGCCGTGGCCAAGGCGGTCGACAAGGGCACGCAATTCGTCGGCCTGAGCGACTTCACAGCCTTCCAGAACGCGCTGCTGGCCAAGACCGGCGCCATGACCTGGGCCGGCCCGGCCGTCGGCGAAGACTTCGGTGCCGAAGCCGGACCGGACGACATCATGGAAGCATGCTTCGACGACCTGATCGAAGGGCAGGGCGAAGGCACGGGCTGGCGCGTTCCGGCACGCGATGGCGACGCGCCGGTCCTGAGCCGCATCAAGCAGGCGACGCTGTGGGGCGGCAACCTCGCGATGCTGACGAGCCTGCTCGGCACGCCGTACTTCCCGGCGATCGATAAAGGCGTCCTGTTCCTGGAAGACATCGGCGAGCATCCGTACCGGATCGAGCGGATGCTGGAACAGCTTCGCCATGCCGGCGTGCTCGGGCGTCAGCGCGCCATCCTGCTCGGCCAGTTCACGTCGTTCAAGAAGGTGCCGAACGACCGCGGTTTCGGGCTGCAGACGGTGATCGATCGCCTGCGCGGGCTCATCAAGCCGCCCGTGATCGCGGGACTGCCGTTCGGCCATGTGCCGACGAAGGTGCTGCTACCGGTCGGCGCCAAGGTGGACATGGCGTCCAGCGGGCGGGAAGTGTTTCTGATGTGGGGGCATCTCGGCCACGGGGAAGGACACAGCCACGCGCACGATCATTCGCACGCGCATTGAATCGCGCGATCCTGGTCCTGGATCACGCAGTAAAGCGGTGGTGCGTACGCGCGACCATCGTCGACGGCAGCCAACCCTTGAAAAGGTTGTTGATGCGCAGGATCTGCTGGCGCGCGACGGTCTCGTCGCCGACAGCGGTCAGCGTCGCAACGAGATCCTGCCGCAGGTACCAGAGCGCTTCGAGGTTGTCGGCAAACTGGACGCGCTGCTCAACACGGCGGATTTCGTTGCCGCTGTGTCCTTTGAGCAGCGAGAGCATGGCGCCGCGGATGTGGCTGATGCGGCGGTCTGCCATGCTGCGCAGGCCGAGACCCGGCAAGGACAGAAAACGGAAAATACGGCGCAAAGTCATGAAGGACACCCTGAGGTTCCAAAAGCCAACGATGAGCGCTACGTTAAATCGGTCGGACAACACCGACAAGTACAGAAAGAATCAAACATGTTTTATAACAACATTCTTCACATTTCTTTCAACTTTGATTGTGCAGGTGAGGACATAAGTTCTACTGGAAATTGCGTTTAAAAGTCTAATGGACGCTTTGTTACTAGCCTTTCCACGAACTGATGAAGTTGCACGGGCGCTGCTCGATGCGAAACGAACGCAGGACACCGCTCGATTTGTCCTGAGTCCGTTCATTGCTTTGCCATAATCACCCAGCGATTGCTACCAAAAACTGCACAACATGGGCGCTTATTCAACGGTCGTCTTCGCGGATCTCACGGGCAGCACCCGGGTCTTCGAAGCAATGGGAAATGCACGCGCCACCGACACCGTCACCCGACTGACGCAGTGGATCGCCGGCGTGTGCGAAGCGCATGGCGGTCGCGTCGTGAAGATGCTGGGCGACGGCGTGCTGGCGATCTTCGCCGGCGGTCATCAGGCGACGCAAGCCGTCCTGGAACTGCAGCGCAATCATCAGAAACGTTTGCAGGCCTGGCCCGCGCCGCTGCGCATGGACTTGCAGATCGGTGTCGCGAGCGGCGACGTGCTCGAAGTTGACGGCGACTGCTACGGCGACGCCGTGAATCTGGCCTCGCGCCTGAGCGATCTGGCGGGTCCGGGCCAGATCTGGGCGACCGAATCGGTCGTCAGTCAGCTCAAGGAAGGCGAAGTGCGCCACCGCAGCCTGGGTCCGATCAACATCCGCGGCAAGAACGAACTGCCGGTGGTTCACCGCATCGACTGGCAGGAAGAGCTCACCGACTTCATGACGATGCCAGCCGCGCTGGTGCACTCGCAGCGTTCGCCCGATTCGTCCTTCGGGCAAATCGAGCTGAAATGGCTCGACGTGCGGACGCTGTTCAGCGCGGCGGAGCTGCCGATCCATCTGGGCCGGGTGGACGACGCGCAGTTCGTCGTCAACGACCCGCGCGTGTCGCGGCTGCATGCGCGCATCGAGGCGCGGCAGGGCAGCTGCGTGCTGGTCGACGTCAGTACCTACGGCACCTGGGTGCGGTTCCACGGATCGGCCGGGCCGAGCAGTGAAATCGCCTTGCGACGCGACGAGTGCGTGCTGCACGGCAGCGGTGAGATCGGACTCGGCGCGCCGCTGAACGATTTCAGCGCGCCAACGATTTCGTTCAACACCGCCGGCGGCAATTTGCTGCTGTCCCGGCGCGACGAGCGCTGAGCGCTCGGGCCGGGTCCGAGCGGTTCAGACGTCGAAGAAGACCGTTTCGTCCGCACCCTGCATGTGGATGTCGAAGCGGTAGCGCACCGAGCCGCCTTCTTCGAAGCGCTGCGCGATCAGCGTTTGACGGCGTCCAGCCGGCACGCTGGCCAGAACCGCGTCTTCCGCATTCCCTGCCGCTTCGTCGCTGAAATACACGCGCGTGAAGGTGTGCAGCAACAGTCCGCGCATCGTGACGATCACGTTGATGTGCGGCGCTTCGCCGGGTGTTTCGGCGCCGGGCTTGACGGTGTGGAATACGTAACGGCTCTCCGGGTCGGTGCCGGTGCCGCAGCGGCCGAAGCCGCGGAAGCCCATGGCGCGCGCGTCTTCCACCGATGCCGGATAGCGGCTCGCGCCGTCGGGCTGGCTGATTTCGACCAGCGCATCGCCGACCGCGTTGCCGTCGCCGTCGAAAACGCGGCCTTCCAGGCGGATGCGTTCGCCAGACGCGCCGTCGAGCGCCAGCACGGCGTCGAAGGGCTGGTCGAAGTCGTAGCCGTATTGCGTGGCGGTCAGGCCGTAGGCGAAGTAGGGGCCGACGGTCTGCGAAGGGGTCTGGCCGAAATTGGCTTCCAGTGCGCTCATCATGATCGGTGGCTCCTCAACGGTTCTCGAACGGGGTTTCATCGGCGCCGCGCAGCACGATGTCGAATTGGTAGCCCAGCGCATAACCTTCCTGCGTCACGTCGAGGCTGAAATCGGCGACCAGGCGGTTGCGGTATTTCTCCGGCGTTCCGGTGACCATCGGGTCGTACTGCAGCAACGGGTCGCCGGGGAAGTACATCTGCGTCACCAGGCGGCTCGCGAAATGCTGGCCGAAGAGCGACACATGGATGTGCTGCGGACGCCAGGCATTCGGATGGTTGCCCCACGGATAGGCGCCCGGCTTG
>JAQGMX010000037.1 GCA_028292145.1 Variovorax sp. | reverse complement strand
CGAGCGTGGCCCGGTCGGCGGGGTTCTGCAGCAGCGTCTCGCACAGCTGGCGCAGGCGCTTGTCGCGCGGTAACGGCACATCAATGCGGATCTGGGTCGCGCGCTCGATCTCGTCGATCAGCAGCGGTGCAATCAGTCGCTCCCGCTGAGCCGGCTGCAGGCGGTGCGTGGCCGGGCGCGTGTGTCGTTCGTCGAGTTCCACGGCGCGCGTTACCGAGGCGTCGTCCGGCGCGGTGTCGAGCGAGAGCATCAACGCGAGCAGAAGCGGGCTGATTTCCAGCACTTGGCATCGCTCCCAGCTCGGCGCGAGCCAAGCATGCAGATACACCGTACGCAACTCGGCATCCTCGATCAGCGTGATGCTGTGCGGGACATCGGCCGGTACCCACAGCGCGCGCGACGGCGGCACGATATAGGTGCCGTCCTGCGTGCTCAGGCGGATCACGCCCTTGGTCGAGAAAGTGAGCTGCGGCCACGGATGCACGTGCAACTCGACCAGCGTGTCGGCCTTCAGGAAGTGCTCCTTGGCACGCAGCGGCCGCACGGCATCGGGTGCGAAGAGATGCGGCGTGAGCGCGCCCACGCGTTGAATGGCACGGGTGGCGCTAGCGGTTGTCATTGTTTCGACAAATGTTGTCCATTTATCGCCATTCTGCCGCGCGATTGCTGCCTAGGATCGAAAGCTTCAGCTTCCTTTCTTCCGAGCACCATGTCCAGTACAGCCGACGGCGCATCCGACAACAGCCGAAAAGTGTCCGCACCGGGCCTCAAGGCCGATACGCAACTCATCGGCCTGGTCGGTCTGGCCCACGCGATCAGTCACTTCAGCCAGCTGGTGCTCGCGCCGCTGTTCCCGTGGCTCAAGGACGAATTCAACGTCGGCTTCATCGAGCTCGGTGCGGTGCTGACCGCGTTCTTCGTCGTTTCGTGCATCGTCCAGGCAGCGTCGGGCTTCATCGTCGACAAGCTGGGACCGCGACCGGTCCTGTTCGTTGGCCTGGGATTGCTGGGCGTTGCTGCATTCGGCTACGCGCTGGCGCAGAACTACTGGATGCTGCTGGCCAGCGCAATGGTGGCCGGCGTCGGCAACGGCGTGTTCCACCCGGTCGACTACACGCTCTTCAATCGCAAGGTCGCGCCGACACGCCTGGGCCATGCGTACAGCGTGCACGGCATCACCGGCAGCCTGGGCTGGGCGCTGGCGCCGGCTTTCGTGGTGCCGATCGCGATGGCTTTTTCATGGCGCATCGCGCTGGCGTCGGCCGGCGTGCTTGCACTGGCGGTGCTGCTGGTGCTGTGGTTCTACCGGCGTGTGCTGTCGCTCGACGTCGCGACGGTGCAATCGGCGACGGGGCAGGGCGGCAGCGCGGTGGTCGGGCCTGTGGCCGGTCAGTTCGAGTTCCTGCGCAGTCCGTCGGTCTGGATGTGCTTCGGCTTCTTCTTTTTCTACGCGATGGTGTTGAGCGTCGTGCAGACCTTCGCGCCGGTAGCGGCCGGGCAGTTGCACGCGGTGCCAGTGGCGCTGGTCGGCATCTGTCTGGCGATCTACATGGTGGCGAGCGCGGGCGGAATGGCGGTCGGCGGTTTCCTGGCGGCCGATCCGTCGCGCTGCGAGCGCATCGTCGGGATCGGTTTCGGACTCGCGGCCATGCTCGCGCTGGTGTTGGCTTTCGCCGAATTCCCGCCGGTGCTGGTGCCCGTGATCTTCGGCGCGATGGGATTCGTCTCGGGTATCGCAGGGCCGTCGCGCGATCTGCTGGTCAAGCGCTCGACGCCGCCGAACGCAACCGGCCGCGTCTACGGCGTTGTCTACGCGGGACTCGACATCGGCCAGGCAACGGCGCCGCTGATCTTCGGCGCCCTGATGGATCACGGCCAGTTCCGCAGCGTGATCCTCGGGCTGGCGCTGGTACAGGGCGTGCTGATCGCGAGTGCGTTCAACGTGCGGCGTGTCAGGCGCGAGGCGCTGGCGCCTGCAATGGCCTGACCGCCGGGCGGTTCGTCAGCCGCCGACGAGCGACGCCGACTGGCGCAGCGATTCGATGGTGCGGATGCAGGCGTCAGCCGCTTCCGTGCCCTTGATGGCGAAATGCGCGTGGAAGTATTTGCGGTGCTCGACGTGCTCGTGGAAGTGATGCGGCGTCAGCACGGCCGACAACACAGGCACGTCTGTTTCCAGTTGGATCGACATCAGCGCGTTCACCACCGTGCTGGCGACGAATTCGTGGCGGTAGATGCCGCCGTCGACAACCAGCGCGCAGCCGACGATGGCCGCATACCGGCCCGACAGCGCCAGCCGCTTTGCCTGCAGCGGAATCTCGAACGCGCCGGGCACGTCGATCACGTCGATGCGGTCGCCCGCGAAGCCCTGGCGCGCCATCTCGGCAAGAAACGCATCGCGCGCCTGATGGACGATGTCCGCATGCCATTGCGCCTCCACGAACGCCACGCGCTTCGCCTCCGGAGCCGTCGTCGAAGTCAATGCGGAAAGCGGAAGGTCGTTGATCTGACTCATGTTTTGTCTTCAGAAGAAGTCTTTGCAGCCGGAAATTCTAGGCATCCGACGCCTGCGATGCTGTCACCCGCGGGAAGTGACCTTTCTCCGGACGTAAAAAAGCCGGCAGATGCCGGCTTCTCGAAATCGCGAAAGCGGTCCGATTACTTGACGTGCTTGCCGATCAGGGCTGCGAGTTCGAACATCGAAACCTGCGGCTTGCCGAAGATGGCCTTCAGCTTGTCGTCGGCGTTGATGTTGCGCTTGTTGGCCTTGTCTTGAAGATTGTTCTTCTTGATGTAGTCCCACAGCTTGCTCACGACGGCGGTGCGCGGCAGGGGCGTCGAGCCCACGACAGCGGCGAGTTCCGCGCTGGGGGTCAAGGCCTTCATGAACGCTGCATTCGGCGTGCGCTTCTTGGCAGGAGCAGCCTTCTTGGCCGGTGCCTTCTTCGCTGGTGCTGCAGCCGTCTTGGCTGGCGCTGCCTTCTTCGCAGGCGCCGGCACCTTCTTCGCGGGTGCTGCTGCCTTCTTGGCAGGAGCCGCCGCGTTGGTCGCCGGAGCCTTTTTGGCCGGAGCCTTTTTTGCAGTTGCCATGGTTGATTTCCTTTTTTTGGATTTGAACGTTTCACCAATGAAAAGACGTGTCTCCACTGGCAGACCGCATGCTAAATGAGAAGAAACGCGTTTCCAAGGGAAAACGGGACTTTTTCATTGGCGTTTGTTGTTTTTTCCAGAGGGAGATGAAGGTTTTCGCGCACCCTCCAAAACCGCCTGCATACAACGGCGCGACATCAATGTACGAAGGCGGTCGCGCGGCGTTCCGGCCAAGTGGCGAGAAGTACGCCCAGCAGCGACACCGCGAAGGCAAACAACTGCGCGTGCGAAAGCGATTCGCCGAGCACCGAAACGCCGACCAGCGCCGCGCTTACCGGCAGCATGACCGTGAAAACGCCAGCCTGCGAAGCGGGCACGTTCTTCAGCCCCGTCATCCAGAGCCAGACGGTCCAGATGCTCGCTGCAAGGGCATAGACCACCAGCAGCAGCCACGTGCCGGCCTGCACGTTGCCGAAGTCGAATCGCCATGCGAGCCAGAGGCCGGCGGGGGTCGTCAGCGCGAAGCCCCAGAGATTGATCAGCGACGAGATCCGCTTCGGACCCAACCGGCCGGTGAGCAGCTTGCCGATCACTGCATAGGCGGCTTCGCAGAGTACGGCACAGAAGACCAGCACGTTGCCGAGCCACGGCGTCGCCAGGCCGGTCGTGCCGCTCGCGCCGCTCGACGGCGCGTGTGTCGACGAAGCCGCAGGCGCGAACGCGAGCAGCCCGATACCGAAAGCCGCGCAACCGATCGCCAGGCCCACACGTCGCGTGATGCGCTCGCCCAGAAATACCCGGCTGCCGATGGCGACCACCGCAGGTATCGACGCCATGATCACGCCCGCCGACACGGCGCTGGTCATGCTGACACCGAACAGCATGCAGATCGAGAACATGAAATTGCCGAGAAACGATTCGAGGAACACCAGCCTGCGCGTCTTGACGGTCATCGGTGCTTCATCGGCCGGGCGGCGCAGCCAATGCGGCATCGCCAGCGCGGCGATGCCGAAGCGCAGCCATGCCAGAAGCAAGACGGGAAAGGCGGCAACCAGCGGCTTGGACAAAGCCACATAGCCGCCGACCAGCGACATGCTGAGTGCCAGGCAACCGTAGGCGACAAGACGTGCGGCGCGGGGAGAGGAAAAGCGGGGCTGTGACATGCAGAAAGTACGGGCGGGACGGAATCGAACGGTCGGATGATGCATTTCACTTGGAGAGATGCATTTTGCAATGCGGAATCGGTCGGCGCAGTTGACTCCAATTTTTTCTCGATATGAGAAAGACGATTTCACATCAAGATATTGCTGGCTTAACCCATTGATTTAATTGGAATAAAAATAAGTCTTATATAAGACATAAGACAGATGAGGCGACGTAAAGTAGTTCCAAGGCAAACGCGCCGAACAACGAATTTCAATCAACCTCCAGGAGTGAACACCATGCCGCAAACCTTCACCGAACAGCTCAGCCGCGAACAGCAGGTCGCCGCCCTCGAAAAAGACTGGGCCACGAACCCACGCTGGAAGGGCATCAAGCGTGGCTACACGGCTGCCGAAGTCGTGCGGCTTCGCGGCTCGTTCCCCATCGAGCACACGCTGGCACGTCGCGGCGCAGAAAAGCTCTGGGATCTGGTTCATAGCGAGCCTTACGTCAACTGCCTCGGCGCGCTGACCGGCGGCCAGGCGATGCAGCAGGTCAAGGCCGGCATCAAGGCGATCTACCTTTCGGGCTGGCAGGTCGCTGCGGACAACAACAGCTACGCTTCGATGTACCCGGACCAGTCGCTGTACCCGGTCGACTCGGTGCCGACGGTGGTCGAGCGCATCAACAACACCTTCCGCCGCGCCGATGAAATCCAGTGGTCCAAGGGCAACAACCCCGGCGACAAGGGTTACGTCGACTACTTCGCGCCGATCGTGGCCGATGCCGAAGCCGGCTTCGGCGGTGTGCTGAACGCGTTCGAACTGATGAAGGCCATGATCAAGGCCGGCGCCGGCGGCGTGCATTTCGAGGACCAGCTGGCCTCCGTCAAGAAGTGCGGCCACATGGGCGGCAAGGTGCTGGTCCCGACCACCGAAGCCGTCCAGAAGCTGATCGCCGCCCGCATGGCAGCGGATGTCTGCGGCACGCCGACGCTGGTCATCGCCCGCACCGACGCCGAGGCCGCCGACCTGATCACCAGCGACTACGACGAGAACGACAAGCCCTTCATCACCGGCGAGCGCACGGCCGAAGGCTTTTACCGCACCAAGAAGGGCATGGACCAGGCCATCAGCCGTGCAGTCGCCTATGCGCACTACGCCGATCTGGTGTGGTGCGAAACCGGCACGCCCGATCTGGAATTCGCCCGCAAGTTCGCCGAAGCCGTGCACAAGGTGCATCCGGGCAAGCTGCTTGCCTACAACTGCTCGCCTTCGTTCAACTGGAAGAAGAACCTCGACGACGCGACCATCGCCAAGTTCCAGCGCGAACTCGGTGCGATGGGCTACAAGTACCAGTTCATCACGCTGGCCGGCATCCATTCGATGTGGTTCAACATGTTCGATCTGGCGCAGGATTACGCGGCACGTGGCATGTCGGCTTATGTCGAGAAGGTGCAGGAGCCCGAATTCGCAGCTCGCGACCGCGGCTACACCTTCGTGTCGCACCAGCAGGAAGTCGGTACCGGCTACTTCGATGAGGTGACGACGGTGATCCAGGGCGGCAAGTCGAGCGTTACGGCACTGACCGGTTCGACCGAGGAAGAACAGTTCCACTGACGCGCCGACGGCGGGCGGAGCCGGGAAGATAGAATCGACCGCTCCGTCCCCGCAACAAGAGCGAGAAAGGCATCCTGGTTATGACACCGCGAACTACGTCCGACGCACGCCACGGCGCTTCCTCCGAAGGAACGCGCCGGTAACTCCGCGCACGTCGGCCATTGCCGTCATTTTTCCAGCAAAGCGCGGTCACCACCGCGCTTTTTGTTTTTCAGGCTCAAGGTTTCACATGATTCAAATCACGCTTCCCGACAACTCGCAGCGCGAGTACCCCGGCCCGGTTTCGGTCGCCGACGTCGCCCGATCGATCGGTCCCGGCCTTGCCAAGATGACCGTCGCTGGCAAGGTCGACGGCAAATTGGTCGATGCCAGCGACATCATCGACCACGACGCCCGGCTGCAGATCATCACGCCCAAGGACGACGAGGGGCTGGAAATCATCCGCCACTCGACGGCCCACCTGGTCGGCCACGCGGTGAAACAGCTGTATCCGACCGCCAAGATGGTGATCGGGCCGGTGATCGACGAAGGCTTTTATTACGACATCTCGTACGAGCGCCCCTTTACACCCGAGGACGTGACCGCCATCGAGCAACGCATGCGCGACCTGATCGCGCAGGACTACGACGTGGTGAAGAAAGTGACGCCGCGCGCGGAAGTCATCGAGGTTTTTGCTTCGCGTGGCGAGGACTACAAGCTTCGACTGGTCGAGGACATGCCCGACGAGCAGGCGATGGGTCTCTACTATCACCAGGAATACGTCGACATGTGCCGCGGCCCGCACGTGCCGAACACGCGTTTCCTGAAAATATTCAAGCTGACGAAGCTAGCCGGCGCCTACTGGCGCGGCGATGCCAAGAACGAGCAGTTGCAGCGCATCTACGGCACGGCCTGGGCCGACAAGAAGCAGCTCGACCAGTACATCCAGCGCATCGAGGAAGCCGAGAAGCGCGACCATCGGCGCCTGGGCAAGGAACTGGATCTGTTCCACATCGACGAAGTCGCGCCTGGCGTGGTCTTCTGGCATCCGAAGGGATGGGCGGTGTGGCAGGAAGTCGAGCAGTACATGCGCCAGGTCTACAAGGACACCGGCTACCAGGAAGTGAAGGGCCCGCAGCTCCTCGACAAGAGCCTGTGGGAGAAGACAGGCCACTGGCAGAACTACCGCGAGAACATGTTCGTCACGGAATCGGAAAAGCGCGAGTACGCGCTGAAGCCGATGAACTGCCCGGGCCATGTGCTGATCTTCAAGTCGGATCTGCGCAGCTACCGCGACCTGCCGCTGCGCTACGGCGAATTCGGTCAGTGCCATCGGAACGAGCCGAGCGGTGCGCTGCACGGCATCATGCGGGTGCGCGGTTTCACGCAGGATGACGGCCACATCTTCTGCACTGAGGACCAGATCCTCGAAGAATGCGTCAATTACACGGCGCAATTGCAGAAGGTGTACGCCGACTTCGGCTTCACCGACATCCTCTACAAGGTCGCGACGCGACCGGCGAACCGCATCGGTTCCGATGCGCTCTGGGACAAGGCCGAGCATGCGGTGATGGAAGCGCTGCGCCGTTCGGGCGTCGACTTCATCATCTCTCCCGGCGACGGCGCTTTCTACGGCCCGAAGATCGAATACACGCTGCGGGACGCGATCGGCCGCCAGTGGCAGTGCGGCACGATGCAAGTCGACTTCAACATGGCCGAGCGGCTCGGCGGCGAATACGTGACCGAAACCAGCGGCCGTGCGCACCCGGTGATGCTGCACCGCGCGATCGTCGGCAGCCTGGAGCGATTCATCGGCATGCTGATCGAGCACCATTCGGGCGCGATGCCCGCCTGGCTCGCGCCGGTGCAGGTCGCAGTGCTCAACATCAGCGAAGGACAGGCCGAATATGCGGCTTCTGTGGCGAAAACACTGCAGCATCAAGGGCTTAGGGTTCAGCTTGACCTGCATAACGAGAAGATCACGTATAAAATCCGCAAGCATTCGTTGCAAAAGCTTCCTTACATCATTGTCGTAGGCGACAAGGAGAAGGAAGCAGGTGCTGTTGCAGTGCGCGCCCGAGGCAATGTTGATCTCGGTGCCATGTCGGTAGAGGCGTTCTCGCAAAAGATCGCCGAAGACATCCAACACAAACGCTGATCGTTCTCGCAAAGCGATTGAATTATGGGTTTGTGGGCGCAATCTCTACGGCAATCGCTGCCATCCCGGCAGCAAACTGTTTGAAGGATCCTGACCATCGCTACTGCATTTCGCGACCGCCGCCACCGCGAGGAACGCCAACACCGCCTTAACCGGGAAATCATGGCCCCGGAAGTTCGCCTGATCGGGCCCGAGAACGAGCCGTTGGGTGTTGTGAGCATCACCGAGGCCTTGCGCCTGGCCGGTGAGCAGGACGTCGATCTGGTGGAAGTCGTTTCCGCGGCGAATCCGCCTGTCTGTCGCTTGATCGAGTACGGAAAGTTCAAGTACCACGAGCAGAAGAAGGCCGCCGAGGCGAAGTCGAAGCAGAAGATCGTCGAGGTCAAGGAAATCAAGTTTCGCCCGGGCACCGACGACGGTGACTACAACATCAAGATGCGCAATATCAAGCGCTTTCTTGAAGAGGGCGACAAGTGCAAGATCACGCTCCGCTTCCGCGGCCGCGAAATCACGCACCAGGAACTTGGTCTGGCGTTGTTGCAGCGCATTCGCGACGAACTGGCCGACCTGATCATGGTCGAGCAGTTTCCAAAGCTCGAAGGCCGCCAGATGATCATGATGATCGCACCTGGCCGCAAGAAGGCTGGCGGCGCTCCGAAGCCGGCTGCTGAAGCGTCGCAGACGCCGGCAACGGCCTGAAGCAGGAACTGTTCGCACGCGGGCAGTCGAGGATTTGAAGGGTTTCGGCGCTGCACGCATTTTCGGGTGCATGCAGCGCCGAGATAAGAAGTGTCTCGGGGCCAACAAGTCTGTGGAGTATCCGCAGCGCCTCACGAGCACAATTTAAAGGAGCATTGATATGCCCAAAATGAAGACCAAGAGCAGCGCGAAAAAACGTTTCCGCGTTCGTCCCGGTGGCACCGTCAAGCGCGGTCAAGCCTTCAAACGTCACATCCTGACGAAGAAGACCACCAAGAACAAGCGCCACTTGCGCGGTTCAGTAGGCGTTCACGAGACCAACATGGTTTCGATGGCTGCCATGCTGCCCGGCATGGGCATTTAATTCAGACGAACAAGGAGTAATCACATGCCTCGCGTCAAACGTGGTGTAACGGCTCGCGCCCGCCACAAGAAAGTTCTCGCCCTTGCAAAGGGTTTCCGCGGTCGCCGCGGCAATGTATTCCGCGTCGCCAAACAGGCGGTGATGAAGGCTGGGCAATATGCCTACCGCGATCGCCGCACGAAGAAGCGCGTGTTCCGTCAACTGTGGATTGCGCGTATTAACGCCGCCTCGCGTGAACTGGGTCTGACCTACAGCCAGTTCGCTAACGGCATCCGCAAGGCGGGCATCGAGATCGACCGCAAGATGCTTGCGGACATCGCGGTGCACGACAAGGCCGCATTCGCCGGCATCGTGGAGCAGGTCAAGGCCAAGCTGGCTGCTTGATCCTGCACAGCAGAAAGTCGTCTTCGGGCGGCAGTCTGCGCCCACGGTATAAGGGCTGGCGCTTGAAAAAAGCACCAGCCCTTTTTTCATTTTTCAGTTCTCCCGTTTCCCGCGAAAAATTCCCATGAACGAGTTGGATTCCCTGGTCGATACCGCGCGCGCTGCTTTCGCCCAAGCGACGGCACCTGCGGAGCTTGAAAACGCCAAGGCCCAGTTTCTCGGCAAGGCCGGCCGCATCACCGAACTGATGAAGGGCATGGCGCAATTGCCGGTCGAAGAAAAGAAGCTCCGTGGCGCCGCCATCAACGTGGCCAAGCAGGCCATCGAGGCCGCGCTGACCGAGCGTCGCCAGCAACTTGCCGATGAAGAGCTTGCCGTCCAACTTCGTGCCGAAGCGCTCGACGTCACCTTGCCAGGTCGGCGCACGGCCGGCGGCGGGCTGCACCCGGTTAGCCGCACGCTGGAGCGCATCGAGGCGATCTTCTCCAGCATGGGCTTCGACGTGGCCGACGGCCCCGAGATCGAGAGCGACTGGCACAGCTTCACCTCGCTGAACAATCCGCCGAACCATCCGGCGCGTTCGATGCAGGACACGTTCTACGTCGACATCGACGGCGACGACGGCGTGCCGTACAACCTCCGGCCGCACACCAGCCCGATGCAGGTGCGCTACGCCCACCAGCACATCAAGAAATACGCCGCGCAGTTCGAGGCCGCAGCCAAGGACGCGTCTGGCGAGACCAAGGCGCCCGAAATCCGCGTGATCGCGCCTGGCCGCACCTACCGCGTCGATAGCGACGCCACGCATTCGCCGATGTTTCATCAGTGCGAAGGCCTGTGGCTCGGCGAGAACGTGAGCTTCAAGGACCTGAAGGTCGTCTTCACCGATTTCTGCCGCACTTTCTTCGAGAGCGACGATCTGGTGCTGCGTTTCAGGCCCAGTTTCTTCCCGTTTACCGAGCCGAGTGCCGAGATCGACATCCAGTTCCAGAGCGGCCCGCTCGCCGGTCGCTGGCTCGAAGTGGCCGGTTCGGGCCAGGTGCATCCGAATGTGGTCCGCAACATGGGGCTCGACCCCGAGCGCTATATCGGATTTGCCTTCGGCATGGGGCCGGACCGCCTCACGATGCTGCGCTACGGCGTGAACGACCTGCGGTTGTTCTTCGACGGCGACCTGCGCTTTCTGTCGCAGTTTCAGTGATCCGGTTTCAGCAAAAAGACCCAGAAGACTAAGAGAACAACGAGATGCAATTCCCCGAGTCATGGTTGCGTGAGTTCTGCAACCCGCCGTTGTCGAGCGCCGAATTGGCCGAAACGCTCACGATGGGTGGTTTTGAGGTTGAAGAGCGCCGCCCGGTGGCGCCGCCGTTTTCGAAGATCGTCGTCGGCGAGATCAAGGAAGCCGTCCAGCATCCGAACGCCGATCGTCTGCGCGTGTGCCAGGTCGACGTCGGTCAGGGCGAACTGCTGAATATCGTCTGCGGCGCGCCGAACGCGCGCGTCGGCATCCGTGTGCCGTGCGCGCTGGTCGGTGCCGAACTGCCGCCGGCCGACAACGCGAAAGACGGCAAGCCGTTCCAGATCAAGCTCGGCAAACTGCGCGGTGTCGAGAGTCAGGGCATGCTCTGCTCGGCGCGCGAACTCAAGCTGAGCGAAGACCACGCCGGTCTGATGGAACTCGACGCCAACGCGCCGTTGGGCGCCGATGTGCGCGACGTGCTAAAGCTCGACGATTCGCTGCTCACCCTCAAGCTGACGCCTAATCTGGCGCACGGGCTGAGCGTCTACGGCATCGCGCGCGAACTGGCCGCGCTGACCGGTGCGCCGCTGAAGACGCCGCAGATCGGCGCCGTCGCGACGGTTCACGACACCGTGTTGCCGGTCAAGGTCGAAGCGCCCGAACTCTGCGGTCGCTTTTCAGGCCGCGTCCTGCGCAATGTCGATACCAAGGCCGCGACGCCGTCGTGGATGGTCGAACGTCTTGCGCGCTGCGGTCAGCGCAGCGTTTCGCCGCTGGTCGACATCTCGAACTACGTGATGTTCGAATACGGCCAGCCGACGCACATCTTCGATCTCGACAAGATCCACGGCGGCCTGACCGTGCGCTGGGGCCGACCGGGCGAACAGCTCAAGTTGCTCAACGGCAACACCGTCACCGTCGATGAGAAAGTCGGCGTGATCGCGGACGAACGCGAAGTCGAATCGCTCGCAGGCATCATGGGCGGCGATGCGACGGCCGTTTCCGACGACACCAAGAACATCTACGTCGAAGCCGCCTTCTGGTGGCCCGAGGCAATCCAGGGGCGTTCGCGCCGCTTCAACTTCTCAACCGATGCAGGCCACCGTTTCGAGCGCGGCGTCGATCCGAGCCGCACGGTCGCGATCATCGAGCGCATCACGCAACTCGTGATCGAAGTTTGCGGCGGAGCGGCCGGTCCGATTGACGATCAGATCCTGCGTTTGCCCGAAGCCAAGCCCGTGACGCTGCGCGTGGCCCGCGCAGCCCGCGTCATTGGCATGCCCGTCACGCAAGCGCAGTGCGTCGATGCGCTGCGCCGGCTCGGCCTGCCGATCGAGGAGGGCGACGGCACCATCGTGGTCACGCCGGCGCCGCATCGATTCGACCTGTTGATCGAGGAAGACCTGATCGAGGAGGTCGCGCGCCTGATCGGCTACAACAACCTGCCGACGACGGCCCCGTTGGGTCCGATCACTGCCCGCGTGCGTGCAGAGTCGCAGCGCAGCCGCTTTGCCGTGCGCCATCGCGTGGCAGCGCTGGGTTACCAGGAAACCATCAACTTCAGTTTTGTTGAAGCGCACTGGGAGCACGATCTGGCCGGCAACGCCGACCCGATCAAGCTGCTGAACCCGATCGCCAGCCAGATGAGCGTGATGCGTTCGTCGCTGATGGGTTCGCTGCTGCAGGTGCTCAAGTTCAACCTCGATCGCAAGGCGACGCGCGTGCGCGTTTTCGAGTCCGGACGCGTGTTCCTGCGCGACGCCGGCGTTGAAACCACCGACAGCACCGTCAAGGGCATCCACCAGCCGATGCGGGTCGCCGGCCTCGCCTGGGGCGACGCCGAGGAAGCGCGCTGGGACGGCAAGCCGCAGCGCATCGATTTCTACGACGTCAAGGGCGACGTCGAGGCCTTGCTTGCGCCGTTGGTGCCGACTTTCGAGCCGGTCGACCATCCGGCGCTGCACCCGGGCCGTGCTGCACGCGTGCTCGTGAACGGCAAAGCGATCGGCGTCATCGGCGAATTGCATCCGCGCTGGCGGCAGAAGTGGGATTTTTCTCAGGCGCCGATGCTGTTCGAGCTCGAGCTCGATGCGGTCACCGCGCGTCCGGTGCCGGTCTCCCAACCGGTGCCGAAGATGCAGGCCGTCGAGCGCGACATCGCCGTGGTCGTGGCCGAGGCCGTCACGCATGCGGCGCTGATGGCTGCGATCCATGCGGCACCGACGCAAGGCTTGTTGCGCGACGCGGCACTGTTCGACATCTATCGTCCGCAGCCTTCAGCCGCTCAGGCGAGCGGTGAGAAGAGCATGGCTGTGCGCCTGCGCTTCCAGAGCGACAGTGCGCCGATGACCGATGAGCAGGTTGACCCCGCAGTGCGCTCGATCATCGATAAATTGGGTGCCACGCTGGGTGCGCGTCTGCGAGGATGAAGACCATGGATTTCACGCTCGAAGTTCTCGAAACACCGGCGCTCACCAAGGCGCATCTGGCCGAACTGCTGTTCGAGCAGATCGGCCTGAACAAGCGCGAGTCGAAAGACATGGTGGAGGCTTTTTTCGATCTGGTGGGGAACAGTCTGATCGAAGGGACGGACGTGAAGATCTCGGGATTCGGGAATTTCCAGATTCGCGTCAAGGCGCCGCGGCCCGGTCGCAACCCGCGCACCGGCGAGGCGATTCCGATCGGCGAACGTCGCGTTGCGACTTTTCACGCGAGCGCCAAGCTCAAGGAGCAAATCCAGAACGGCGGCGAGGACGAGATGCCGCAGGCCGACGAAACGACGGAAGTCACCGACTGGCGCGTCGGTACGGAATAAGTGCTTGGCCTGCCGTGTGCCGGTGGAGTAACCTCTCAGGTTTTGCTCGCACAGTCTTGATTTCAATGGAGAAAACGCTCCCGTCGATCCCGGTCAAACGCTACTTCACCATTGGTGAGGTCGGTGAACTTTGCGGCGTGAAGCCCCATGTGCTGCGTTATTGGGAGCAGGAATTCACGCAGCTGCGGCCGATGAAGCGGCGTGGCAACCGGCGCTACTACCAGCACCATGAGGTGCTGATGATCCGCCGCATTCGCGATCTGCTCTACGACCAGGGTTTCACGATCAGCGGTGCCCGCAACAAGCTTCAGGAACTTGCCCAGAATGCGCGTGACAGCCGTCGCGCGGAGGCGGTTGAAATTCTTGTCGAAGGGGTGGAAGCCACCGACATCGATCAAGAAGTCTGGGAGGCCGCTTCGGCTAATGAAAATACTGGCGAGCAGGCTGTATTGGAAGCAAAGTTCGATGCGTCGACAGCTGCTACGCAGTGGCAGCAGATCCGCCGCGAACTGATCGAAATCCGCGAGTTGCTGTCGACCGGGTTCTGAGTCTCGAACTGCCACGGTATAATCGCAGGCTTCGGTGTGTGGCGCAGCCTGGTAGCGCACTTGCATGGGGTGCAAGGGGTCGAAGGTTCGAATCCTTTCACACCGACCAATAAAGTCAAAGGGCATCCGGTTTAACCAACCGGATGCCCTTTTTCATTGGGTTCGTGCGGGCGCACGACCCGAAGATCTCGTCGGCAATCAGCCAATGAGGATCAAAGACCGCCCATGAAGGTCGACGGCGAACCGAAATGGTTCTCACGAGGTTGGTAGTTGGTGCTGAGGACCTCGTCCTCTCCGGGCTCGGTCGAGAACAGCAAGGTGCCAAGTGCGAGTGCGAAGCACACCGCAAGCGACACAAGGCCAAAACTTGCCACGAGACCCCAGGTCATCGCGAGGCCCACAAGAAGGATGAGAATTTTTGACATGCGCCAATGATGCAAGGTTTGGACACGCTCGTCTGTGACGCATCTCACACTAATTCCGGTGCGGTTGGCTTGTGGTAGCACAAATTTCAGAGGCAAACGTGGAAGTGTGAACTTAGGTTTTATTAAACCGGTATGCATCTCGATCAGGCGCATTCAACCTTGGTTGCCGGTCCTGAATGTCACGACCTTCTCTTTTGCCAAGAAAATCTATCTTTTGATAGTCATGAAATCGGAAACGTAAAAAAGTAAGCCTTTTCTTACGCATAAAGAAGTACATTTCCTGCATAAAATCAAAATTCACAATTAGTTAACGATTCTTTCAGATGATAGAAATTCATCTTCGGATCGCAAACTGGCGTTTTCATACAGCGGCATCGTTGATTCGAGAAAGCACCAAGCATGGCAAAACATGCGAGATCGCATCTGGGGGCACAAGCGAAACTTTCTGAACGTCGCCTGATGGTGATATGGGGCGTTGCAGGCTGCAGTGCGGTCGTCTCTTTAGAGGCTGCATTCGACTTCGCGCATGGGCTCCACCACGATGCCGCATTTGGAGTTGTCCTTGCCCTGACGCTCGGATTGCTCTGCGTGGCGCTGAAGCGGCGCTACCCCCTCGATTTTTTTGAGTTCCTGGCGGTGGTCGCTGCGTGTGCCTGGGTGGTTTCCGGCATAGAGACGCACGGCATGGACGGACTCGTATGGGCTTACGCCACTATTGCGGCGCTGATGCTCATCGCACCGAGCCGCTACAGCGATTTCTTTGCTGCCTGCGTGGTCATTTGCACAAGCATCGCGTTGTGGCGACTGAAATCTCTAGGAGCGACGTTGAGCGCCAGTGCGCTTGTCTTCGTTTTTGCCGCACTCATGAAGCTCTACAAGGTCAGCATGAGCAGGCAGCGCGATGCGGTCGACGCCCGTCGCGTGCGGCTCGAACTCCTGCTGCAATGCAGCGACGCGGGCTGCCTCGAATGGAACGGTGTCGATCGCTCTGCGCATTACTCGCCGCGCCTGTGCGAAATGCTCGGGCTGCCATTGAACGTCGACACATTGAGGATGGACTTCTGGAGTCACCTGCCGCCGGGTTTCAGGAGCCGCGTGAAGGATGAGTTCACCCGGCAGATCGACAGCGTCACGAAGCCCTATGAATCGATGCAGCTGCCGTCAATGGAGTATCCGCTGATCAGGCAGGACAAGACCCGGATATGGGTTCATGCCCGTGCCATCCGGATTTCGGACCGGTACGGCGTGCTGGCGCGCTATGTCTGTACCTTTGTCGACATCACTGCGCGATTCGAGATCGAGCGGCATCTCCGTGCCGTCAACGCGGGGGTCGAGGCGCGGACGCGGGAAGTTGTCCGGCAGCATGCGGCACTCGAGAAAACACTGCATACGCGGGAGGAAGTCGAGCGGATTTCCCGCCACGACCTCAAAACGCCGCTCGTGCAGATCGCCTCGATCACCGATACGTTGCGAAGCGTGCGCAGGCCGATCGTCGAAGAAGAAGCGCTTCTGGCAACGCTGGAAGCAACCGCGCGACGCGCCATGAAGATGCTGAAGCTCGCGGTCGATTTCTACCCGATAGAGGACGGGCGTTACGAATTCACGCCGGAGCCGGTCGAGATGGTGAACATGGTACGCAGGGTTTGCGACACCTTTGGTGCGCAGGCAGCGACCAAACAGATCGAGTTCTCGTTGCACCCGGCGCTGAGTGAACTCTGGGCTCAGGCCGATGTGGTGCTCTGCGAGACGATCCTTGAAAACCTGATGAAGAACGCCATCGAAGCAGCTCCCGCCGGAAGCCGTATCACGGTACGCATCCGGGACGGCTCGAAGGTCCGCGTTTCGATCCACAACCGGGGCGCCGTGCCGTTGGCGGTGCGCGCCAACTTTTTCCAGAAGTATTCGACGGCAGGCAAGATGGGTGGGACGGGGCTCGGCACCTATTCGGCACAGCTGATGGCCAAGGCCCAGTCCGGCGACATCCGCATGAGCACGTCCGACACCAAGGGAACGGTTCTCACGCTCGAGCTGATGCCTGTGCTGCACGAACTTGGTCGCTCCGAGGTCGATCAGCGGAACTCCGAAACGCATCCAATTTTTGTCGCGCGCTCGATCCTTGTCGTCGACGACGATGCGTACAGTGCGATCGCCATTGCCGGCATGGTCGACGCGTACGGCGCTGTGCAGACGGTGCTGAACGGCCATGCCGCAGTCGATTCGGTCATGAAGCATCGTCCTGATTTCATCTTCATGGACCTGGAAATGCCGGTGATGGGCGGGATCGAGGCCATCGGCATGATTCGGAACTACCAGGAAATGGCTGGCCATCAGCCCAGTACGATCATTGCGATGTCTGCGCACGACGATCACCTGACTCGGCGCAGATGCAAGGTTGCCGGCTTCGACCGCTGTGTGAGCAAGCCCTTATCGCGCGAATGCGTGGCGAACTTGCTGGGTAGAGTCGACCCATGCGCGAACACATTTCCAAGGCTTTCGGCCTCCAACGACTTTTCTATGGCCTCGTTGCAGGTCTAGGTTTTGGGCTCGTTCCCTGGCCGGTGGACATCGTCGCGCGGGCCCTGATGGGCTGGAGCTTCGGCGCTGCTTTCTATCTCCTGCTGGCCTGGTGGCTGGCCGAGGTGTACGACGCCCAGCGCACGCGCGAGCGCTCGCAATCGCTGGATCCGCCCAATGTGCTGATCCTGATCATCATGCTGACCGCCGTCGGCGCCTGCGTCACGGCGATCGCGATGTTGCTGCAGCAGGTGAAGAACATGGACGGCCTCGAACGCGCGGCGCATGTGGGGCTTGCCGTGATTGCGCTGGCGACGTCGTGGCTGCTGATCCACACCATCTACGCATTCCACTACGCGCACCGCTACTACCAGCAGGAACTCAAGAAAGAGCCGAACGGGCCGGGCCTCGACTTTCCCGGCAAGCTCGATCCCGACTACATGGACTTCCTGTATTTTTCTTTCGTGATCGGCATGACGTCGCAGGTGTCGGATGTGCAGGCGACGTCGCGCCAGATGCGTCGCATCACGCTCATCCACGGCGTGCTCTCGTTCGCGTTCAACATGCTGGTGCTCGCGCTGTCGATCAACGTCGTCGCCAGCAGCATCTAGCCGGTCGACCTTGCACGGCGACCGAGTGTCACCAGTCCGGTCGACAGCGCGACGCCGCAAACGATCACCACCGCGCAACCCAGCATCCACGGCGTGACGTGTTCGCCGAGGAAGACAACGCCGTAGAACACCGCGAATACGGGGACCAGAAAAGTCACCGTGAGCGCGCGGGCCGGGCCGGCGCGTGCGATCAGCCGGAAAAACAGGATGTAGGCGAGACCGGTACAGACCACGCCGAGCGCGATCATTGCCAGCCACGCATGCAGGCTCGGCATGCGTGCCGGCCAGAGCCAGATTGCCGGAATCGCGAGAAACAGCGTCGCGCCGATCTGGCTGCCCGCAGCACTTGCCATCGGCGGGACGCCGCCCAGAAAGCGCCGCGTCGCGCTGGCGGACACGCCGTAGCTCAGGCAGGCGCCGAGGCATGCCAGCACGGCCCACAGCGCTGCGTGTCCGCCGTCCGGGTCGGCGCCGGTGTGGAAGCCGGCGCTTCGGCTGGCCAGCAGCGCCACGCCTGCGAATCCGACGATCAACCCGACGATGCGCGAGCCGCCCGGTCGCTCGCCGAACCAGGCCCATGCGACCAGCGCGCCGAACATCGGCACCGTCGCGTTGATCACCGCCGGCAAGCCGCTGCTTAGCGTGAGCAATGCGAAGCAGAACAGCGCGAAGGGCAGTCCCGAATTGAAGATGCCGACGGTCAGCGTCGCCTTCCAGTGCTGGGCCATCGCCGGGCCCTGGCCGCGCAGCAGCGCCAGCGGCACCAGGAAAAGTGCAGCCACCGTCACGCGCACGGCAGCAGCCGGCAGCGCGCCGAACTCCGCTGCGCCGATGCGCATGAACATGAATGACGCACCCCAGATCGCGCCCAGCAGCACCAGATCGACGGCCCAACCGCCCACGGCAGGCGCCGCCGGCTTGGCACGCGTATCGACCGTACCGCTCACAGCGCACCTTCCAGCTGCAGCAGCGCCGTTTTTCGCTCGATTCCGCCTGCGTAGCCGGTGAGCGCGCCTGTAGCGCCGACCACGCGATGGCACGGCACGATCACGCTGACCGGATTGCGCCCGACAGCCGCGCCCACAGCGCGCACCGCCGTCGGCCGGCCGACGCGCACGCTCAGCGCGCCATAGCTGGTGGTGGCGCCGGCCGGGATTTCACGCAGCGCCTGCCAGACGGCTTGCTGGAAATCGGTGCCGTGCGAAAGGTCCAGCGGCACGTCGAAGGTCGTGCGGCGACCGGCGAGAAACTCGACGAGCTGCTGCGCAGCAGCACGCAGAACCGGGTGCGTATCGTCCGTTTGCCAGCCCGTCATGTCGGGCGAATGCTTTTGCGCATCGAACCAGAGTCCGGAGAGGCCTTTGTCGGTCGCGGCGAGAACGACGCCGCCGAGTTTCGTCGCCACATGGGTCGTGCGCAGATGGCGCAGGGAATCGGTGCTGAATTTCATGGTGTGTCCTTGTCGTCGGTCTGGCGTGGTGTTCGATGCGCGGCGGTCGCCGAAACCGGCGGCGTGTACCAGGCGCGCAGCACGGCATAGCTGCGCCAGGGCCGCCAGACCAGCGAAGCCTCGGCGGCGGCGCGCGCGGTGGCGACGCCCATCGCTTTCTGAAGCGCCACGTCGCCGGCCGGGAACGCGTCGGGCCATCGCAACGCACGCATTGCGATGTATTGCGCAGTCCAGTCGCCGATGCCGGGCAAGGCCTGGAGCGCCTTGAGTGTCGACGGCACGTCCGCACCCGGATGCAGCGCCAGTCGGCCGGCGCGCACTTCGTTCGCCAGCGCATGCATCGCGCCCTGACGCTGGCGCACGATGCCGATCTGCCCCAGCGCGTCGCTGCTCGCCGATGCGATGGCATCGGGTGTCGGAAAGAGCCGGTCGAGCCCGGCGATGGGCGTGTCGATCGGTTCGCCGAATGCCTCGACCAGCCGCCCGCCGATGGTGCGCGCGGCCGCCACGGTGATCTGCTGACCGAGTACAGCCCGCACGGCAAGCTCGAAGCCGTCCAGCGTTCCTGGCACGCGCGACCCGTCGCTGGTCGGGAAAACATCGTGCAACAGGGCGTTGATCGCGATCGGCTCGGCGTCCAGGTCGAGCAGCGCGCGCACGCGTCCGATCACGATCGGCAGCACCGTGGCGAGCGATTCGCTGACCGAAAGTCGCAACTGGGAGCTTTCTATGTCGAAATGCCACTTCACCCAGCCGTTGTGCGCCCCGACGCGCAAGGTGCTGGCAAACCAGTCGCCGTCACCGGTTTCGGCGCCTTTCAGCGCATGCCGCGCCATGAACGCCTGCATGCCGACGGTGTCGTAGGGTGGCCGATAACCCAGGCGGACCGAGATGGTTGCATCAGGGCGCTGGCCTTTTCCCTGGCTTTTTCCTGTTGTCAGGGCGTCCTTTCCGGCACGTCGCATCTCGCTCGGATTGAGGCCGTAATGCGCAACGAAGGCCGCGTTGAAGCGCCGGATGCTGGCAAAACCACTCGCGTGGGCGATCTGCGTCATCGACAGCGCCGTGTCTGCGATGAGCTGTTTGGCGGTGAGCAATCGGCGCGTTTGCAGGTATTGCAGCGGAGAAACGCCGAATTGCGCCTCGAAGATGCGTCGCAGGTGACGGTCGCTCACGCCGAGGCGCTCGGCGATCTGCGCAATGCCGGGGCCGTCTTCGTCGTTCGTTCCTGTCGAATGCCGGGCGTCCGGTGCGTCGATCAGCCGCGCCGCCTGCAGCGCCAGCATGCGCGATGCGTCTTCGGTCGACCAGTTGATCACGTGGGGTGCGAGCTCGGGGCGGCAGCGGAGGCAGGGCCGGAAACCGGCGTGCTCGGCCTGCGCGGCATGGCGGAAGAACCGGCAGTTCTCGCGCATCGGCGTCTTCACGCGGCACACCGGGCGGCAGTAGATGCCGGTGGAAGTCACGGCGGTGAAGAACGAGCCGTCGAAGCGCGCGTCGTGCGTCTGCATCGCCAGATAGCAGGCATCGTCCGCGAGCAGGGAATCGGGGGCGTTTTCGAGTTCGCTGGGCATCCGGTCGATCATACGGACGGCGCAAGTCGGGACTGGCCGTTTCCGGACATATGGCTCGTTCGGGCCATGCCTACAATAGCATTCGTTTTTTGAGAACTTTTCAGGGCAAAAACATGCAACTCAGCGCATCGATTTTCAAGGCCTACGACATTCGCGGTGTCGTGCCCGCCACGCTTGATCCGGAGATCGCCGAGGCGCTCGGCAAGGCTTTCGGCAGTGCGGCGCGTGCCGCCGGCGAGAAATCCGTCGCGGTCGGTCGCGACGGTCGTCTGTCAGGGCCTTCGCTGGTCGAGGCGCTGATCCGCGGTCTGGTCGCAACCGGCGTCGAAGTGATCGACATCGGCGCGGCCACCACGCCCATGCTGTATTTCGCGGCCAACACGGTTGCCACTAGCGGCATCCAGGTCACCGGCAGCCACAACCCGAAGGACTACAACGGGTTCAAGATGGTGCTGGCCGGCCGCGCGATCTATGGCGACGAGATCCAGAACCTGCGCAAGGTCATGGAAGCCGACAGCGCCAACCTGGCCGAAGGCGGCTCGGTGCGCAAGGTCGACGTGCTCGAGGCTTACACGAAGCGCATCGTCGGCGACATCAAGCTGGCGCGCCCGATGAAGATCGTGGTCGATTCGGGCAACGGCATCGCCGGCGCTTCGGCACCCGACATCCTGCGCGCCATCGGCTGCGAAGTGACCGAACTGTTCAGTGAAGTCGACGGCGACTTCCCGAACCACCATCCCGATCCGAGCAAGCCCGAGAACCTCAAGGACCTGATCGCCGCGCTGAAGTCCGGCGACGCCGAACTCGGCTTGGCTTTCGACGGCGACGGCGACCGCCTGGGCATCGTGACCCGCGAAGGCAACAACATCTACCCGGATCGCCAGATGATGCTGTTCGCGCAGGACGTGCTCTCGCGCGTGCCCGGCGGCACCATCATTTACGACGTGAAGTGCTCGCAGCGCCTCGGCCCGGCGATCGAAGCCGCTGGCGGCGTGCCGATGATCTACAAGACCGGCCATTCGCTGATCAAGGCGAAGATGAAGGAAATCGACTCGCCGCTGGGTGGCGAGATGAGCGGCCACATCTTTTTCAAGGAGCGCTGGTTCGGCTTCGACGACGGCACCTACGCCGGTTGCCGTCTGCTCGAGATCCTGAGCAAGAGCCCGAACGCCAGCACGGTGCTCGACGGCCTGCCGACCAGCTTCTCGACGCCCGAACTGAACGTGAAGTGCGCCGAAGGCGAGCCGCACGGACTGGTCGATCAATTGGTGAAGACGGTGAACTTCCCGGCGCCTGCCGTGATCTCTACCATCGACGGCGTGCGCGTCGACTGGCCGGACGGCTTCGGCCTGATCCGTGCCTCGAACACGACGCCGGTGCTGGTGATGCGCTTCGAAGGGCAGACCGAAGAAGCGCTGCATCGCATCGAAACCGACATGCTCGCGCTGCTCAAGACCGTCAAACCCGACGCGACGCTCGCCGAAGCGTCTCACTGACATTGTTCTGATTCCGGACCCAAACCACGCGTGTCTTCGTTACTGCTCCGCCTTTACGGCGCTTTCACTTATCTCGCCCAGCCCGCTGTGCGGCGCAAGTTGCGCCGCCGTGCGGTGGCAGAGCCCGGCTATGCGGTAGCGGTCGAGGAACGTTTCGGTCATTACGACTTTCCCGATCCTGCGAATCCGGGCGGCCAACTGCCGGTTGGCGTCGGCTGGTGCTGGATCCACGCCGTATCGCTGGGCGAATCGCGTGCCGCCGGCATCCTGATTGCAGAGTTGCGGCGCCAGCATCCCGGCATTCCGATCCTGCTGACCCACGGCACCGCCACGGGTCGGGAGGAGGGCGCGAAGCTGCTGGAACCGGGCGACATGCAGGTCTGGCATCCGTGGGACGAGCCAGGCGCCGTCGCTCGTTTTCTGGATCGCTTCCAGCCGCGCATCGGCGTGCTGATGGAAACCGAGGTCTGGCCGGCGATGGTCGATGCCTGCAAGTCACGCGGTATTCCGCTGGTGCTGGCGAATGCGCGATTGAACGAGAAATCGCTGGCTTCGGCAGAACGCCTGCGCTGGCTGGCCCGGCCGGCGTATTCCGCGCTGAAGGCGGTCTGGGCGCAGACGGAAGCCGACTCGCATCGGCTGGTTTCGCTCGGTGCCAAAGTGGCGGGCGTGTTCGGCAACCTCAAATTCGATGCCACGCCCGACGCGCGCCAGCTGAAGACCGCCATGGCCTTGCGCGGCCAATTGCCGCGCCCGCTGGTGGTGCTGGCGAGTTCGCGCGACGGCGAGGAGCGGATGCTGCTCGACGTGCTCAAGCGCTTCGGCGCTGCGGGACCGGTGCCCGCGGCGCAACCCGGCGTTGATTCGATCGCGCGGCAGGTGGCCGGCGTGCAATGGATGATTGTGCCGCGCCATCCGCAGCGTTTCGACGAAGTGGCAGCGCTGATCGAATCCAGCGGTTTTGCCGTGGCCCGTCGCAGTGCCGCGGGTGCGCCCAAGGATTCTGAAATCTGGCTGGGCGATTCGCTCGGCGAGATGGCTCTGTATTACGGACTTGCCGATGCGGCGCTGCTCGGCGGCAGCTTTGAAGCGCTGGGTGGACAGAATCTGATCGAGGCAGCGGCCTGCGCTTGCCCAGTGATCCTGGGTCCGTCAACCTTCAACTTCGCGGAGGCGGCCGATCTGTCGCTGGCTGCAGGCGCTGCGGTGCGCGTGCAGACCATGGAGCAGGCGGTCAAGGCGGCGTTGGCACTGGTTGCCGACCCGGCACGTCGCGATGCGATGGCACAGGCGGCACAGAC
>JAQGMX010000502.1 GCA_028292145.1 Variovorax sp. | reverse complement strand
TCGGTGCCGCAAGGGCCGTGGATGTGTACGGCGATGGGTTCGCGAGGGCTCAGTTTCGCGGCGCTCTGCGCTGAACTGCTCGCCGCCCGGTGGCACGGCGAACCGCTGCCGCTGCCGACCGCACTGGCCGATGCCCTGGCCACCGGGCGATCGAGCCCCGGAAAGCGCGCGCCCTGAGCCTCAGCGCGGGCCGCGGTTGATCGCAGCCACCAGCGCCGGCGCGATTTCCTGGATCAGCAGGCATTGGCTGGGATGGTCGCCGATCAGCGCGCTGCCCGGCATGCCGGGACATTCGCTGTCCGCAAGGCTCTGGACCAGCGACAACCCGCGCGCCGCGCCGATCGCTCGCAGTCCTTCAGTGCCGTCGTCGCCGTGACCGGTGAGCACCAGCGCAATGCTAAGGGGCCCGTAGGCCGCCGCCGCCGATTTGAAGAGCTGGTCGATCGCCGGGCGCGCCGTTCTCAGGCGTTTCGGCCCGGTGATTTCAAGTACGCCGGCGTCCTTGATCTGTGCATGGCAACCACGTGGAACGAGGTAGACATTGCCGGGTTCCAGCGCAACACCATCGACCGCGGACTGCACGTTGAAACGGCCTTCGCGCTGGACCAGTTGCGGCAGCGGATCTGGCTCTTCGGGTGCCGAATGCAGGAGCAAAACCATGGCGGCGCTGAAATCATCGGGTAATGCAGAAAGGATCCGACGCATGGCAGCCACCCCGCCGCCGCCTGCACCAATGACGATTACGCGTGTCGCAACCATTTCGACACCTCCGCGGCCGGATACATCCGAGTTGAGCGCTCGGCACACACAAGGCGACTCTGTCGATCGAAGCTGCGAGTGTTCATAGCGGATCTCCAATGGTTGGGCGACGAAGTGAAAGCACGCGAAAGCTCAACCTTGTAGTCTTAAAGGCTACAGACTTGCACGCCTTCTACTACAGGCTTAACCCGCGCTTTTCGATTTCGTCAGCCTAAAAAGCCCGACGTCGACCCGCCCGGACCTGAAACCGGCCTCGCAATAGCACAGGTAGTACTCCCAGAGCCGCTTGAAGGACGCGTCGTAACCCAGCGGCTCGATGGTCGGCCAGGCCTGCAGGAAGCGATGGCGCCATTCGGCCAGCGTCGTGGCGTAGCTGATGCCAAACGATTCGGCCACTTCGAACGTCAGGCCGGAGCGTGCCGCCTGCGTCCGCATGGCATCGACCGTCGGCAGCATGCCGCCCGGAAAGATGAAGCGCTGGATGAAGTCCGGGCTGCGGCGATAGCGGTCGAAATTGGCCTCGTCGATGGTGATGACCTGGACGACGGCGGTGCCGTCCGGCGCCAGGCGGTCGCGCAAGGTGTCGAAATACACGGGCCAGTAGCGCTCGCCGACGGCTTCGAGCATCTCGATGGAAACGATGCTGTCGAACTTCCCTTGAACGTCGCGGTAGTCCTGCAGCCGCAGGTCGATCTGCGCTTCGAAGCCCTCCTCGACCACGCGCTTCTGCGCATGCGCGAGCTGCTCAGTCGACAGCGTCAGGCCGGTGACCCGTGCGTTGCGGCGCTGCGCCATCGCAAGTGCGAGGCCGCCCCATCCGCAGCCGATCTCCAGCACTTTGGATCCGGCGCGCAGATCGAGCAGTTCGACGATGCGGTCGATCTTGGCCGCCTGCGCTTCCTCGAGCGACTGGCCGCCGCCGTAGCCGCCTTCGCGGTACAACGCGCTCGAATAGATCATTTCCGGGTCCAGCCACTGTTCGTAGAACGCGTTGCCCATGTCGTAGTGGAAGGAAATGTTCTGGCGGCTGCCGCGCCGCGTGTTGGAGCGCGCCAGATGCATCGCGCGACCGAGCCAGCGTGCCGGCAGCGACGCGTCGAACACCCGGCCCCAGCCAGCTTCGTTGCGGATGCCGAACTCCAGCAGCGACGCCAGGTCGGGCGTCGACCAGTCGCCGTCGCGGTACGACTCGGCCAGGCCGATGTCGCCACGCAACACCAGGCGCCCGAGCGGCCGCCAGCGGTGCAGCGTCACCGAAGCGTTCGGCCCCGGCAGCGCGCCGCGGCCTTCCACGCGCTCGCCGTTCGGCAGCTCGACGCTCAGCGTGCCGCAGTTGACGCCCTGCATGAGCCGCTTGAGCAATCGGCGCAGCGGTCCGCGCGCGCAGGCCGACAGTACGGTGCCGATGCTGCTGCGCGAATGGTCCCGGCCCAGCGTGCTCGATGGTGTTGGAGAGGTGCTCATGGATGGCTCACGGTTTTGTCGTTCTTGATGATGGTCACCGCCTGCTCCGGCGCTGCCGGTCGCGGCTGCAGGCGCACGCCCTTGAGCCACAGCCGGAGCGCCTCCCAATGGATGGCGCCCACGACCTTCAGCGTCAGCAGCGGATGCGTGAAGAGCGCCAGCGCCAGCGCGGCATCGCCCAGTGGCTTGCGCTTCGCATCGAAATGCGCGACCAGAACCGGCCCTTGCGCATCGCTGGCAGTGATGCCGATGGCCAATCGGTCGCGGTCTTCGCGCGGCGGCGCCACGTTGAAGCGGTAGTGCATCGCCAGGCCCAGAAAGGGCGAGACGTA
>JAQGMX010000487.1 GCA_028292145.1 Variovorax sp. | reverse complement strand
GCAGCACACGCTGCACCCGAACGGCCGGCGAACGCTGTCGGATCACGTTCGCGTCACAACGCACGCGAATGACCGATTCGACGGCATCTGCGATGGCACCGGCCGTCATGTCGCCATCGTGCGAACGCATGCGAAACGACAGGGCGATGTCGCTCAGATGCGATTCGCTCAAACGCGCGAAACTGGGTTTGAGGCCGGCCATCATCACAACGTCGACACCAGACGGATCACGACGGGAATTGCGATGAGCACACCGACGCGCATGAAATTGCGGCGCCAGGCGGCTGCATATTCGAAGTGGCGGGCGGCGCGGAGAGCGGCAAGACGCTCCCGGCGTTCGTTCTCGCCGAGGCTGTCTTTCCACCATTCGTGTGTTTGCTGTATAGATCTGCTCATGTAATCAATTGTGATTATGTGAGCGAATTTTTACAAGTACATACCAGCCCGAAAGTTCACACTTTTTCTCACATTGAGTACTAAAGGCTGCAACGAAGTACTACTTCTCTGAAGTCGGCACTGTCGCAGCGTTGTAAGTCGAAGGTATGTAGGCACTGAACTACCCGATCGCCTTGTTTTATCCCTCAGCGCGCCTGTGCAAGCCAGCCTTAACCTGAAGTCATTCAAAGCAAAAAAGAAAAGGATTGCACATCATGAAAAGCATCATTCTCTGGCTGTGCGGCGTGCCCATCGTGGCGATCATTGCGCTCAAGCTTTTCGGCATCCTCTGATCTCTCTTTGATCCGATTCCTCCTCACGATGCCTACGGGCATCGTTCTACAGCGCCCTTCGGGGCGCTTTTTTTTGTCCGTCCGACGGCGTCCGGTTCTCGTTGCGCAGTGTCAGCACATCGGCGTGGAGCGTTTCGGCCCACACGCGGCGGTCGCGTCCGGCGGACTGCTGCGGCTCGCCGAAGCGGACGATCGCCAGAAGCGGCCGTGCCTTGAGGGTTTGCCAAAGGGAGACGAACAGGTTGTCGTCACCGATATACCGTGGCGCCTGACTGTTCCTGCCGCTGGCAGCGTCGGTAAAACGCAGCGCCATAGGCTGCACCGGCGCGCCGGATGCGATGGCTGCCTGCAGCAGATTGGCATGAAAAGGAAGCAGCCCCTGACCGTCGCTGGTCGTGCCTTCGGGGAAAACCGCGATCAGGTCGCCGTCGCGCAAGGCCTCGGCCATGTGATGCACGACCCGCAACGCATCACGGCGCCGTTCACGCTCTATATATAAGGAGCCTGCGCCGTCCGACAGCGCCCCGATCACCGGCCACTGGCGGACGCCCGACTTCGACACGAATCGCACATGCCGCGCGGCATGGATGGCCAGGATATCGAGCCAAGAAAGATGGTTGCAGACCAGCAACACCGGCCCATGCGCCGGCGGCGTGCCCTGCACTTCCAGCCGGATGCCCATCAACACGAGCATCCGCTGTGCCCACTGCTGCACCCGCGCCTCCCGCTCGGCTCGTGTCAGCTTCGGAAACTGACGGCGGATCGTCCACCAGCCGCGAAGAATGTGCACCGAGGCGCGCATCAGCTTCGCGGCGGCGTGGAACGTCGACATCGCGCGGGTGGCGGGCGCTGTCAGGCCGAATGGACGATGCGGCCGGCGATCAGCGTGTGCCGCGCCGCGCCGCGCAGCGCGTAACCCGAGAACGGCGTGTGCTTGCCCTGGCTGCGCAGTGCGTCGGGCAACACCTGCCATTCGAGGTCCGGATCGATCACGCAGAGATCGGCCGGTCCGCCGATGGCGAGGCGTCCGATCTGCGTCAGCGTCGGCGCGACCTGCGCAGCTGGCCCGGATGCGATCAGCCGCGCAGGCGCCGAAGTCACGACTTCGATCGCGCGCGCCAGCCCCGCCCCGCTCTGCGCGCCCCACTGCAGCGCGAGCGGCAGCAGGAGTTCCAGACCGGTGGCGCCGGGTTCGCTTTCGGCGAACGGCAGCGTCTTGGCGTCGGCTTCGACCGGCGTGTGGTCGGACACCAGCGCGTCGATGGTGCCGTCGGCCAGCGCGGCCGAGAGCGCGTCGCGGTCGCGCTGCTGGCGCAACACCGGGTTGAGCCGCGCACGGCTGTCGAAGAAACCGATGTCGTTCTCGGTCAGGTGCAGCGAGTTGATGCTGACGTCGCAGCTCAGCAGCAGCCCTTCGGCCTTGGCTGCGCGCACCAGCGCCACGCCGGCCGCGCTCGAAAGACGGCACAAATGCACACGCGCGCCGGTGCTTTTCATCATCTCGAAGATCGTGAACAGCGCGATGGTCTCCGCCGCGACCGGCACGCCGGCCAGACCGAGCCGCGTCGCGAGCGCGCCGCTGGCGGCGACGCCCTTGCCAAGATCGCGGTCCTGCGGCCGCAGCCAGACGGTGTAGCCGAAGGTGCTCGCATACGACAGCGCGCGCTGCAGCACCTGCGTGCTGCCGAGCGGCACGTCGGCCTGGCTGAAACCGACGCAGCCCGCATCCGTCAGCGCCGCCATCTCGGTCAGCACTTCGCCGGCGAGGTTGCGCGTGAGCGCGCCGAGCGGGAACAGGCGCGCGCGGCGCAGCTTGCGGGCGCGGAACTGCAGCATTTCGACCAGACCGGACTCGTCGAGCACCGGATCGGTATCGGGCGGGCAGACCAGGCTGGTCACGCCGCCGGCAACCGCAGCGGAAAGTTCGCTGTCGAGCATGCCTTCGTGCTCGTAACCCGGTTCGCGCAGCCGCGCCGCCAGGTCGACGAGCCCCGGCGCGACGATGCAGCCCGCCGCGTCGATGGTGCGGTCAGCCTTGAAATCGACCGGCACGTCGCCGATGGAAAGGATCTTGCCGTCGCCAATGGCGATATCGCACTGCCGGTCGAGTCTCGAAGCCGGGTCGATGACGCGGCCGTTGGTGATGAGGATGTTCATGCTTCGTTGCCCGCCACGATGCTCATCACGGCCATGCGGACCGCGATCCCGAAGGTCACCTGCGGCAGGATCACGCTCTGGTTGCCGTCCACCACTGCCGAATCGATCTCGACGCCGCGATTGATCGGCCCCGGATGCATCACGATGCAGTCCGGTTTGGCCAGTTGCAGCTTTTCCGGCGTCAGGCCATAGGTCTTGAAGAACTCCTGGCTCGACGGCAGCATCGCGCCGCTCATGCGCTCGTTCTGCAGCCGCAGCATGATGATCACGTCGCAGTCGCGGATGCCTTCTTCGAGCGTGTGGCACACCCGGACGCCCATGCCGGCCATGTCGCCCGGCACCAGCGTCTTTGGGCCGACGACGCGCACTTCGGCGCAACCGAGCGTTGTCAGCGCGTGAATGTCGGAGCGCGCCACGCGCGAACGCACCACGTCGCCGACGATGGCGACCGTCAGGTTGCTGAAATCTTTCTTGTAGTGGCGGATCGTGAACATGTCGAGCAGGCCCTGCGTCGGGTGCGCATGGCGACCGTCGCCGGCGTTCACGACATGGACGTGCGGCGCGACGTGCTGCGCGATCAGGTACGGCGCGCCCGATTCGCTGTGGCGCACGACGAAGATGTCGGCCGCCATCGCGCTCAGGTTGGCGATGGTGTCGAGCAGCGATTCGCCCTTGCTCGCCGAGGAACGCGCGATGTCGAGGTTCAGCACGTCGGCCGACAGCCGCTTGGCCGCGATCTCGAAAGTGGTGCGGGTGCGGGTCGAGTTCTCGAAGAACAGGTTGAAAACGCTCTTGCCGCGCAGCAGCGGCACTTTCTTCACTTCGCGGTCGTTCACGCTGGTGAACTTGGCTGCGGTGTCGAGGATGTGCGTGACGATGTCCTTGGGCAGGCCCTCGATCGACAGCAGATGCATCAGCTCACCATGCTTGTTGAGCTGCGGATTGCGCTTGTAGAGCATCAGCTGCTGGCCTCCTCTTGCAGGCTGAACGCACCGTCGTCGGCCCGCGCGAGCGCAAGCGAGCGGGCGGCAGGCAGCGTCAGGCGCGTGGCCGCGAAGTCCGCAGCCATCGGCAGTTCGCGGCCGCCGCGGTCGACCAGCACCGCCAGCCGCACGCAGGCGGGGCGGCCGAAGTCGAACAGCTCGTTGAGCACCGCGCGGATCGTCCGGCCGGTGTAGAGCACGTCGTCGAGCAGCAGCACGTCGGCGCCGTTGACGTCGAACGGCAGCACGGTCTGCGCGCTGGCCGACATGCCGCGCCGCGCGAAGTCGTCGCGGTGCATCGCCGACGAGATCACGCCCGGCGCGCCGGCCAGGCCGAGGTCTTTCTGCAGGCGCTCGACCAGCCAGGCGCCGCCGGAGGTGATGCCAACCAGCCGCGTGTCGTCGCGCATCAGCGCTTTCACGCCGCGCAGCAGATCGCCGTAAAGCGCTTCGGCTTCGGGAATTTCGGTATTCAAGGGAGATTCCTTAAAAATTGCTCGAGGATGATGCAGGCCGACGCGGCATCGGCATCCCGTGCGCCGGAGGCAATGGCTTCGGTCGTGCTATAGCGCTCGTCGACTTCGTACACCGGCAGCCGGAAGCGGCCGTGCAGCTGGCGCGCGAACTTCTGCGCCTTCACGGTGTTCTCATGGCTCGCGCCGTCCGGGTGGTACGGCACGCCGATGACCAGCGCATCGGGCTGCCATTCCT
>JAQGMX010000475.1 GCA_028292145.1 Variovorax sp. | reverse complement strand
ACGCCGTCGCAGTCGAACAGCACGGCATCGAAAGGAAAGAAAGACTTCATGCGTCGATGGTAGCCAGTTGTAGTTTATCGAGGCAGCGTCCGGCCCCTCCATGACAGCGTCACATGGTGAGCAAGCTTTGTAGTACTAAGTTACTATTCGTATATCGAAGTATCTAGATACAAAGGTCGGTAGCGTGTTCTTTTCCGAAGATTCAAAGGCGAGGCGAACGTCAATTTCGGTGCTGAGCGCAGCGACGTCGTCCGCCCCCTCGGCGTCCCGTGCACCTCCACGCCGATTGTCTTTCGGGCAACGCGTCATCAAGCGGTCTTTGGACATCGTCGGTGCGCTGGCGTTTTTCGCGCTGTTCGCACCGTTGCTCCTCGCGATCGCGCTCGGCGTCGGCCTTTCCTCGGGCTGGCCGGTGCACTTTCGGCAGACGCGCATGGGACGAGACGGTCGTCGCTTCCACTTCTACAAATTCCGCTCGATGGTGCCGGACGCCGAACGCGTGCTCAAGGAACTGCTCGATCGGGATCCTGACGCCCGCGCCGAATGGAATGCGTTCCAGCATCTGAAGAACGACCCACGCATCACGCGGATCGGTCGGTACCTGCGCAAGTCGAGCTTCGACGAGTTCCCGCAGTTCTGGAACGTCCTGGTCGGCGACATGAGCCTCGTGGGGCCGCGTCCCTGCCTGGAACGCCAGGCGAGCATGTTCGGTGACGCCTGGGGCCACTATTGCGCCGTGAGGCCGGGCATCAGCGGGCTGTGGCAGGTGAGCGGACGAAACCGGCTCACCTTCGCCCAGCGCGTCGAACTGGATGTGGATTACGTCGAGATCTGGTCGATCTGGCTGGACCTGTCGATCCTGCTGAGGACCACCCGCGCCGTCATCGCCGGCGACTAGGAAGAAATCCGATGATCGGCCAGAAAATCCTGCTCGTGGGCGCGCATGCGGACGACGTCGAGCTCAATGCGGGAGGCTCGATCCACAAATGGCGCGCCGAAGGCCGACAGGTGCATGTCGCCATCCTCTCCGAGCAGGAAGCCAACCTGCGTCACTGCGAAAGCCGTGCCGCCTGCATGCACCTGGACGTCGACCGGGTCTACGCGCTCGGCGGACAGGACACGCGCCTGCGGGAGAGCTTCAATACATTGCTGGAGCAGCTCGAAGCCATCATCCACGCCTTCACGCCCGACACGGTCTTCACGCACTTCCACGCCGATACACACCAGGACCATGTGAGCGCCTACAAGATCGCCGTCGCAGCCGCCCGGAAGGTGCCGAACTTCCTGATGTTCAAACCCACCTACCCGAGCGGCCGGCCCGACATCCCTTTCCAGCCGAATGTCGTCAGCATCCTGTCGGCCACCAACATCCGGGCCAAGATCCAGGCGATCAATGCGTTCGACAGCCAGCGCGGCAAATACGGCGACGAGCGGTGGGGAGGCGCGATGGAAGCCGTCGCACAAGGCGACGCCTGGACCTACGCCGGCGTGCACGGGCACGCGGAGGTGTTTCAGCTCGGCCGCTTGAGGATGTAGATCTCGCTGCCGCGGGCCTTGAATTCGGCCGACTTGCCGGCCATGCCTTCGGCCAACGCGTCGGCCTCGCCAATGCCACGCTGCGCCGCGTATTCACGCACTTCCTGCGTGATCTTCATCGAGCAGAACTTCGGTCCGCACATCGAGCAGAAATGCGCCGACTTGCTGGCGTCCTTCGGCAGTGTCTCGTCATGGAATTCGCGGGCGGTGTCGGGGTCGAGACCGAGGTTGAACTGGTCGTGCCAGCGAAATTCGAAGCGCGCCTTGCTCAACGCATCGTCGCGCGAGCGAGCGCCCGGATGGCCCTTGGCCACGTCGGCCGCATGTGCCGCGATCTTGTACGCGATGATTCCCTGTTTCACGTCGTCGCGGTCCGGCAGGCCCAGGTGTTCTTTCGGCGTGACGTAGCAAAGCATCGCAGTGCCGGCCCAGCCGATCATGGCGGCGCCAATGGCGCTGGAGATGTGGTCGTAGCCCGGGGCGATGTCGATCGTCAGCGGGCCGAGCGTGTAGAACGGCGCCTCGTGGCAGTGCTTGAGCTGCTCGTCCATGTTGGCCTGGATCATGTGCATCGGCACGTGGCCCGGGCCTTCGATCATGGTCTGGACGTCGTGTTTCCAGGCCACCTGCGTGAGCTCGCCCAGCGTGCGCAGCTCGGCGAATTGCGCCTCGTCGTTGGCATCCGCGCCGCTACCCGGACGCAGCGCATCGCCGAGCGAGAAGCTCACGTCGTACGCCTTCATGATGTCGCAGATGTCCTCGAAGTGCGTGTACAGGAAGCTTTCCTTGTGATGCGCGATGCACCACTTCGCCATGATCGAGCCGCCGCGCGAGACGATGCCTGTCATGCGCTTCGCAGTCAGGTGAATGAAGGCCAGCCGCAGGCCCGCGTGGATGGTGAAGTAGTCGACGCCCTGCTCCGCCTGCTCGATCAGCGTGTCGCGGTAGATGGCCCAGGTCAGGTCTTCGGCGACGCCGCCGACCTTCTCCAGCGCCTGGTAGATCGGCACCGTGCCGATGGGCACCGGCGAGTTGCGCACGATCCAGTCGCGGGTGGTGTGGATGTTCTTGCCGGTCGACAGGTCCATCACGTTGTCGGCGCCCCAGCGGATCGCCCAGACCAGCTTCTCGACCTCCTCCTCGATGCTCGACGTGACGGCCGAGTTGCCGATGTTGGCGTTGATCTTGACCTTGAAGTTGCGCCCGATCGCCATCGGCTCGACCTCGGGATGGTTGATGTTGGCCGGGATGATGGCGCGGCCGCGTGCCACCTCGTCGCGCACGAATTCGGGCGTGATGATCCGCGGAATGCGCGCGCCCATCGGGTTGCCTGCGACGCGTTTCGCGCGCTCCTCGTCGGCCAGGTATTCGGCCATCCACTCGCGCTTGCCGTTCTCGCGCAGGGCGACGTATTCCATCTCGGGCGTGACGATGCCGCGGCGGGCGTAATGCATCTGCGTGACGTTCGATCCGGACCTCGCGCGTCGCGGCGTGCGCTGCAGCGCAGCTGCATCGGCACGGAGTTGCGCGATGCGCAGGTTCTCCTCGCCCTTCACGCCGTCGTCGAGAGCGGCGAGTTGTCGGCCGTCGTAACTCTCGGTGTCGCCGCGCGAAGCGATCCACGCGCCGCGCACTTCCGGCAGACCACGCCGCACGTCGATGTCGACCGCCGCATCGGTGTAGGGACCGGAGGTGTCGTAGAGCGAGACCACCTCGCCGTTGCTCAGCGCGACGTCGCGCACGGGCACGCGCAGGTCGGGCAGGCTGCCGACGATGGCGAATTTGGTGGAAGCGGGAAAGGGCTCGCGGGTCAGCGTGAGCAAAGAGGCGAATTTGTCGACGGCATTCATACGGGCACTCCTGTTGTGGCAAGGGGTGCTCCGCAATCGCTCGCCGGATCTGTGGCCCGAAAAGAAAACGGACCTGTGGATCAGGGGAACTGCAGCTCTTCTTCCGCCGGTACTAACCGGTTCAAGTTCGCGGGTTCGGCGATAGGAATCGCCATCTCAGCACGTCGATACGTGCGCCCCGGAGCGAAGCGGATTCTAGTGCGGCTCCGGCCCGAACCGCACAAAACTGCTTCCCACCGCATTCGCGATGTCATCGTCATGCGTCACCAGCAGAAGCGCGGCGCAGCTCTCCTCGACCGCATCCAGCAACACATCCATCGCCTCCTGCTGCGACAGCGGATCGAGTCGCGAGGTCGGCTCGTCGGCGAACAGCAGGGCCGGCCGGGCAACGAGCACGCGCGCCAGGGCGATGCGTTGCAGCTCGCCGCCCGACACCTCGGACGGCCGCCGGGCAAGCAGATCCTGCGGCACGCCCAGCCGTTCGAGGCGCTGCATCAGCGTCGGCCAGGAAGCACCGTGTCGGCGGACCACGTCGCGCAGAGCCTGCAGCAGGCTGACCGTCGGCGGGAACGAAGCAGCCGGGTCCTGATAGAGCTTCTGCAGCGCGGTCGCTGGCAACCCGATAACACGTTGCACATTGCCGCGGTCCGGCTGCAGCAGGCCGAGCAGCAGGTTGCCCAGCGTGCTCTTGCCAGTGCCGCTGGCGCCGCGCACGACCAGCCGGTCGCCGCGCCGGATGTCCAGGTCGACATCGCTGAAGAGCGTCCGTCCGCCGAAGCGCTTGGACAGGCCGTGCGCGGCCAGCACCGGCTCGCCACGCACGGCGACGGCTCGACGGGGCCAGCGCGCCGGATCGGCTTCGACCAGGCGGAGCGTGAACGCATGCTGCGGATTCGATAGCACCACGCGCGTTTCGCCATGCTCCACGACCTCGCCGCCACGCAGCACGATCAGCCGCCCGCCGAGCGCCTTCGCCACGCGCAGGTCGTGCGTGATCACGACGACGCAGCCGCCTTCGCGCTGCACCGCGCGCAGCGTGTCGACCGTGCGGTCGCGCCAGTGCGCGTCCAGCCCCTTGGTCGGCTCGTCGGCCAGCATCACGCGAGCGCCGCCCGCTCGCGCGACGGCTGCCGCGGCGCGTTGCGCCATGCCGCCGGAAAGCTGCCACGGGTAGTGGCGCGCCGCATCGGCAAGTCCTGCGACTTCCAGATCCTGCAGCGCCGCCGCGCGCGCGGCCGCGGCATCGACGCCGCGGACCAGCGCATGCGATTCGACCAGCTGCGGCGCGATGCGCATCAGCGGATCGAGCGCCAGCGCAGGCTCCTGCGGCAGCAGCGCCAGCGT
>JAQGMX010000421.1 GCA_028292145.1 Variovorax sp. | reverse complement strand
CGGATGCTCGCGGTGCGCAAGACCAGCCGCGCATTCGGTCGCGGCCGCCGTCGCTTTTTGAAGCCCGGCAATCGCAAGATCCTGGCATACCTGAGCGAGCACGGCGACGACGTGATCCTGTCGGTGTTCAACCTGTCCAGCTCGGCGCAACCCGTCGAACTCGACCTGTCGGCATACAAGACGCGCGTGCCGGTGGAAATGCTGGGCAAGGTGTCGTTCCCGCCGATCGGCGACCTGCCCTATCTGCTCACCCTACCCTCGCACGGCTTCTACTGGTTCCGACTCTCTTTGGAGATCGAGACGCTGGAGCGCCGTCCCGAAGGCATTCCGCTGCAGGACCGACCGGTGCTGGTGCTGTTCGACGGCTGGACCAGCTTCTTCCGCGACCGCGTGATGCCGTGGCGCATCGGCATGGCCGAACGCATGCGCCAGCAGTTCGAGACCGAAACACTGCCGCGCCACATCGAGACGCAGCGCTGGTATGCATCGAAAGGCACGCCGATCACCCGCGCACGCCTCGAAGACTATGTGGTGTGGGAATCGGGCCAGCGCAGCTGGATGCTGCCGCGGATCATTCTCGAAGGGCCGGACGATCCGGTGTCGTACTTCGTGCCGCTCGCCTTGGCCTGGGAAGACAGCGACGAAGAGCGGCTCAAGAGCCTCGCGCCGGGCGCAGTGGCCAAGGTGCGCCAGCAGGCCAATGTCGGCGTGATGGCCGATGCGTTCTACGACGAGACCTTCTGTCGCGCGATCGTCGAAGCGATCGGCCTCGGCACCGAACTGCCGACGGCGCACGGTCGTCTGATGTTCAAGCCGACCGCCGCTTTTGCCGGACTGGTCGGCGACGACCTGAGTTCGTTGCCGGTGACGCAGCCGAGCGGCGCGAGCAGCAACACGGTGGTGATGCTCGGCGAAAGCCTGTTCCTCAAGGGCTATCGGCGCGTGCGCATGGGCATCAACCCGGAGCTGGAGGTCGGCCGCTTCCTGACCGAAGTCGCGAAATATCCGAACTGCGTGCCGGTGGCGGGTGCGCTGGAGCACATCTCCACCGACGGCACGGTCATGACGCTGGCGCTGGTGCAGGCCTATGTGCCGAACCAGGGCGACGGCTGGGACTATTCGCTCGACTATCTCTCGCGCTACCTCGAAGGCGTGCGTACCGTCGAAGCGGCGCAGCAGCCCATCGACGTGCACGGCGGCTTCCTGGCGCTGATGCACACGCTGGGCGAGCGCACCGCGCAGTTGCATCTGGCGCTGTCCAAGGTCACCGGCGACCCGGCCTTCGACCCGGAACCGATCGTTCCCGAAGACGTGGTGCGCTGGCGCGACCGCGCCGGTGCGGAGGCAGGTCATACGCTCGACCTGCTGTCGGAGCGGCTGAGCGAGCTCACTCCGGAAGTGCAGGAAGAAGCCAAGCGACTGCTAGCTCGCTCCGCGCAGGTGCGTGCCCGCGTCGCAGCATTCCCGCTCGAAGGGCAGGAAGGTCTGAAGACGCGTTACCACGGCGACTACCACCTGGGCCAGGTGCTGGTGTCGCGCAACGACTTCCTGATCATCGACTTCGAAGGCGAACCGGCCCGCACGTTCGAGGAGCGGCGTCAGCGCAGTTCGGCGCTGCGCGACGTCGCCGGCATGGTGCGTTCGCTGAACTACGCGCGCTGGTCGGCGCTGCGCAAGGTTGCACACAACGCCGACGAACTGGCCAAACTGGAACCTGCGGCGCGCGACTGGGAAGTCAAGGCGCGCGCTGCGTTCCTCGATGCCTACAAGGCATGCATGGCGGCAGGCGGGTCGAAGCAGACCGCCGAAGCTTCCGAGCGCTTGCTCGCACTCTTCGAATTCGAGAAGGCGATGTACGAACTGCGCTACGAACTCAGCAATCGTCTCGACTGGGTGCAGGTGCCTTTGCAGGGCATTCTGGCGCTGATCGATCGCGGTTGAACCGCGCCGCATACATCAACGAATAGGGACCAACATCATGGAAAATTTCGGCGTAACCCTGGAGCCCGTACGGGCCATCCTGTTCCAGATCGGGGCCTTCCTGCCGCGCCTACTGATCGCCGTGGTGGTCGTCATCGGCGGCTGGCTACTGGCGAAAGTCGCGCGCTTTGCGCTCATCAAGGCGCTGCGAGCCATCAACTTCCCGGTGCTGACCGAGCGCTCGGGCATGGACAACTTCCTGCGTCAGGGCGGCATGGCCGGCGACACCACCAGCATCTTCGGCATCCTCGCCTACTGGTTGGTCATCTTGGCCGCGCTGCTGATCGCCTTCAACGGCCTTGGCCTCACCTACATCACCGACCTGCTCGGCCGCGTGGTGTGGTTCGTGCCCAACGTGTTCGTGGCGTTGCTGGTGCTGGCTTTCGGTGCGTATTTCGCGCGTTTCATCGGCGACACGGTCACCACCTACGGCCGCAACGTGAAGTTGCAGGACGCAATGCTGCTGGGCAAGCTGGCGCAATACGCCGTGCTGGCTTTCGTGGTGCTGATCGCGCTCGACCAGATCAAGGTCGGCGGCGACATCATCCGCGAGAGCTTCCTGATCTTGCTGGCGGGCGTCGTGTTCGCAGTCGCGTTGGCCTTCGGTTTAGGCGGCAAGGATTGGGCGTCGGAGCGCATCGAGCAATGGTGGCCGCGCAACCCGCAGCCCAAGGACCCGCTGAAGGACATCGCGAAGGAAGCCGTCAAGGACGCATCGCGCGCCACCACGCCGGGTTCGCTGAACGAGCCGAAGTCCTCGGGCGTCCGCGGCCCATTCGACAAGCGATCGCCGTGATCGTCGCGGGACCGGGCTCGATACGTGCATCGTTGACGCGATGAAGCATCCCAATCCGATACACGTCGTCTGGCCCGGAACCGCATATCCGCCCGGAGCCACCTGGGACGGCGAAGGCGTCAATTTCGCGCTTTTCTCCCAGCATGCCGAGCGCGTCGAACTCTGCATATTCGACGACAACGGGCGCCGGGAACTGCAGCGCATCACCCTGCGCGAGCGCACCGACCACGTCTGGCATTGCTACCTGCCCGAAGCGCGCCCCGGTATGGCCTACGGTTATCGGGTGCATGGCCCGTACAGGCCGGAGGAAGGCCATCGCTTCAACCCGCACAAGCTGCTGCTCGACCCTTACGCCAAGGACACGGTCGGCAATCTGCGATGGGGCGACGCGTTGTACGGCTACACCATCGGCAGCAAACGTCAGGATCTGTCGTTCGATCGTCGCGACAGCGCGGCGCTCATGCCCAAAGGCCGCGTGCTGGAGACAGCCTTCACCTGGGGCGACGACCGCCGTCCGGACATTCCGCGACAGGACATGGTCATCTACGAACTGCATGTGCGCGGCTTCACCATGCAGCACCCGGAAGTGCCGGACCACCTGCGCGGCAGCTACGCCGCGCTCGCCACCGCACCGGTCATCACTTATCTGAAGAAGCTCGGTGTGACCACGGTGGAGCTTCTGCCGGTGCACAGCTTTCTCGACGACAGTCATCTGGTCGAAAAAGGCCTGCGCAACTACTGGGGCTACAACACGCTCGGCTTCTTCGCACCGGAGATGCGCTACAGCGCGTCGCGCAAGGTGAAGGAGTTCAAGACGATGGTCAAGACGCTGCATTCGGCCGGCATCGAAGTCATCCTCGACGTGGTCTACAACCACAGTTGCGAAGGCAACCAGCTCGGGCCGACGCTGTCCCTGCGCGGCGTCGACAACGCGGCCTACTACATCGTCAATTCGGCCAACCGCCGCTACTACGACGACTTCACCGGTTGCGGCAACACGGTGAATCTCGAGCACCCGCGCGCGCTGCAACTGGTGATGGATTCGCTGCGCTACTGGGTCGAGGAAATGCACGTCGACGGTTTCCGCTTCGATCTCGCGTCCGCCCTCGCCCGCGAATCCGGCAAGGTCGAGAATCTCGGCGGCTTCTTCGACGCGATCCGTCAGGACCCGGTCCTGAACCGCGTCAAGCTCATCGCCGAACCCTGGGACCTGGGCCACGGCGGTTACCAGGTCGGCAATTTCCCGCTCGGCTGGGCCGAATGGAACGACCGCTACCGCGACGGCATGCGCAGTTTCTGGAAAGGCGACAGCGGCAAGCTCGGCGAGGTCGCCGGCCGCCTCACCGGCTCGCAGGACCTGTACGGCTGGTCGGGCAAGGGTCCGCACGCCAGCATCAACTTCATCACCGCGCACGACGGCTTCACGCTCGACGATCTCGTCTCCTACAACTACAAGCACAACACGGCCAACGGCGAGGACAACCGCGACGGCAGCAGCAACAACCTGTCGTGGAACTGCGGCGTCGAAGGCCCGACCGATGACCCCGAGATCATTAGCCTACGCGCGCGCCAGAAGCGCAACATGCTCGCGACGCTGCTGCTCTCCCAGGGCGTGCCGATGCTGCTGGCCGGCGACGAATCCGGCCATACGCAGGACGGCAACAACAACGTGTACTGCCAGGACAACGCGCTCGGCTGGATCGATTGGAAGCTCGATGCCGATCGCGA
>JAQGMX010000441.1 GCA_028292145.1 Variovorax sp. | reverse complement strand
GATGCGCTGATCGCGCGCCATGCGCTGCCGTCGATCGATACGGCCTCGCTTGCCCGGATGCAGGCGGAGCTAGATCGGACGCTGTACGTGTTCGACCTTCGACCGCAGGCAAACGGCGAAGCATCGGATCAGTCGGTGCGCGCTGTGCCCGGTGGACAACTGCTGATGCACTTCGAGCAACTTGTCGGGACGCGCGGTGCACGTATCGTGCTGCTCGACGACGCACATCGCCTTCGCGCTGCGGTCAGTTCGTTCTGGCTCACACAACTCAATCAGGCGGAAGTTTTCATCCTGGACGGCGAGCTGTCGTCACAGCCACCGTCGGAAGCAGCGTTGGAGCCAGCTCGCGATGCCGCCGCTAAGGGCGGCATCGCGCCCCGGGAACTGGCGGCAATGCTCGTGAAACAAAGCGACCGCATCTGTATCGTCGACGTGGGGCCGAGCGCCGACTTCGAGCTGCGACACCTCCCAGCCGCTTTTTACTTGCTGCCTTTCACACTAGATCCGCTTTCACAACTGTTCGAGCAGCGAGGCGACGATTGCCGAATCGTTTTCAGTTCTCCTGACGGACAAGGTGCCCGCTTGGTCGCACGCGATGCGCGCGAGCGCTGGCCGGCCTGCAACGCGCTCTGGCTCATCGGCGGAACCGAGGCCTGGCACGACGATGGACGACCGACCCAGCAAAACTGGGAACCCGCTCAGTTGCTTACAGCTTTTGAGGACGACTGGGGCTCCGTCATGCGTGTGTCGGCAACGCGGCGGGACCAGGTTTGGGAAGACTATCTCCGCTGGGAACGTGGTCTGAGCGAACGTGTGATGCGCGACCAGACCGTATCGTTTCGGTTTTTCTAGAGCGTTCCGGGGCTCAACCGCGCAGCGCCAAGTTCAGCTGGTCGACCACTTCTGCCCAGTCCGCATCGGCCTGAATGCTTTCGCGGAAAAACGCTGCCTGGCTTGGCGACCAGAAGTCCGCTTCCGGCAAGGACACACCTTCGGGCAACGGGCGGTGCGCGTCGATGAACGCAACGATCGAAGCCTCATCGGACGGCAAGCCGAGTTGGTCGAACAGTTCGGTAAAGGGGTGATTGCTGAGTTCCATGGGTGATATGCGAGTTGATTGTTTAAAAGTATGCAGGTTTGGATATTCAACCCGTAAACCATCGAAGGACTGTGGGTCGATCCCGCATCTCCTCCCGCGCGTCAACCTACATCCGACCGCCTGAACCCCTTTTTGCCACTCACTTGGGCAGATCGCCCGCCGGGCGCTTGAGCCACTTGACCGACAAGCGCTCGACTTCGCCCGAACTGCGCGCCTCGCGCACGATCTGCTCGACCTTGTCGAGCAATGCCGCGTCGCCCTTGGGCACGCCGATGAAGTTCGGACTCAGGCTGATCGGGAGCTTGTATTCGATGGCCATTTCCGGATTGCGGCGCAGCAGAGCCTCGACCGCCGGCTGGCTGATGCCCACCGCCTGCACCTGTCCCGACGCGAAAGCCGACATCGTCGCGGCATGGTCTTCGAAGCGCAGGATCTTCGCGTCGGTCGGCAGGACGCCGGTGACGGTCTGGTCCTCGATGGTGCCGCGCGTCACGCCGATGCTCTTGCCCGCCAGGTCGGCCATGCTCTTGATACTCATGTCTTTCCCGGCATAGACGCCGCTGATGAACGGCGAGTAGGCCGTCTTCGTGAAGTCGATGACCTTCTCGCGCTCGACATTTCGGGCCAGCGTGGAAACCATGATGTCGACCTTGCCGGACTGCAGGTACGGAATGCGGTTGGTGCTGCTCACCGGAACCAGTTCCACACGTGCATTCAGTGCCGCACCGATGTAGCGCGCCATGTCGACATCCAGGCCTTGCGGCTGCATGTCGGTTCCGACGAATCCGTACGGCGGATAGTCCGCAGGGATGCCGATGCGGACGACTTTCGTCTTCACGATCTGGTCCAGCGCCGACTGCGCTTGGGCCGTCCCGAAGCCGGCCATCAGCATCGCCCCGGCCAGGGTCAGCCTTAGAAAATCGCGTTTGAACTCATGCATGGAAAACTCCGTTGAAGGTTGGGGGAATGCGGCGGTCCAGCAGCCGGCCGTAACCTGGCTTTGCGCCGCGCACGTCCAGCACTTCCAGGCAGTGCCAGAAAGAAGCCTGCACGGCGGAAATCACCGGCTTGCCGAGTTCGGCCTCCAATGCGGCGATAACGGCGGCCGAACGGAAGTTGGTGCAGCTGATGAAGATCGCCGTCGCGTCCGGATGGTCGACCGAGCGGACCAGGTCGTAGACGGCTTCCAGCGGCACCTCGGCCAGCGCATGGTCGCTGTCGATGCCCAGGTTGGCATGGCGTACGACCGCATGGCCGTTCTCCTCCAGAAAGCGGATGGCGCGCTCATGGATCGCCGGAACGTACGGTGTGGCCAGCGCGACCTTGCCGGCGCCGACCGCGCGCAGCGCCGCCAGCGTGGCGGTGCTCGCCGTGGTCACGCGCGGACCGGGCACCCATTGCGCCAGCTTCGCCATCAGCGCCTGGTCGTAAGCCGTTCCGCGCAGGAACGACGCACTGGTGCCGCCGAAGCAGAGCACGTCGACGGGCGCCGAGCCGATCAGGCGGGCGGCCTCCTCCAATTGCGGCGACTGCATCATTTCTTCGATGCCCTCGACCGTCACCTTCGGCAGCTTCAGGCGTGTCGTGTGCACCGCCACGCCGGGCGCCGACATGGCGGCCATCTCGGCGTCCATCACGATGCTCGACGCGATATAGATCAGGCCGATGCGTGCCAGCGTGCCGTTGCCGTCGGGCTGGAACGCGGGATAGGAACCGGTCATTTGCTGAAGTCCTCGATGTTGAGGATCTTTCCGAGACCCAGGAAGTAGTTGGCGAACGCGAGCACGCTCGCAGTCACCGCGATGTAGACGACGGAAAGCGCTGCGAGCGTCGGGTCGGCGAATTCGCGCACGTAGTTGTACATGGCCACCGGCAGCGTCTGCGTCTCCTGCGTGGTCACGAAAAGCGATGCGGTGAACTCGCTGAAGGACATGATCGCGGCGAACAGCCAGCCACCGAAAAGCCCGGGCGCCAAAAGCGGAATCGTGACCGTGAACAGCACCTTCAACGGCGATGCGCCCAGGCTCGCTGCCGCCTGCTCCAGCCTTTCGTCCAGGTTCTCCATCGATACATAGACGCTGCGCAGCACGAAGGGCAGCACCAGCATGACGTGGCACAGCACGACCACGCCGTAGCTGCGCTGCACGGAGGCCTGCGAGACCAGGATCAACAGGCCAAGCCCCAGCGTGAAATGCGGCACCACCAGCGGCGAATGCAGGATCGCCAGCAGCGTCCGCTTGCCGCCGAACGCCAGCCGCTTGACGGCGATCGACAGGCAGGTTCCGATGACCAGCGCCAGCGACGACGACCACAGGGTGACGACCATGCTGGCGCGGAAGCCCTCCCGGAAATCCGGATAGCTGAAGACGCGCGCGAACCACTTGAGCGAGTACGACTCCGGCGGAAACGCAAGGATCGCCTTCTCGTTGAACGCGGCGATGGTCACCACCACGACGGGCAGAAGCAGGAACGCGAGCAACACCGCGATCAGCAGCGGCCCGGCGAAGCGAAGGGGTCGCGGCAATGCGCTTCGGATCTTCATGTCAGTGACCGCCAATGGCTTTCAGGCGCCGGGTGAACAGGCTCAGGGCCAGCAGCGATGCAGCGGTCAGCATCAGGCCCATCACGCTGAGGCTGGCCGCCAGCGGGAAGTTCATGGACGAAAACCCGAGTTGGTAGACGAGCGTCGATACGGTCGGCACACGCCCGCCGCCGATCATCTGCGGCGTCGCGAAAGCGCTGAAGGTCCAGGCGAAAGCGGTCGTGATGCTCGCCAGGATGCCGGGCATCGACAGCGGCAGCGTGACCGTCACGAAGGTCTTGACCGGTCCGGCACCCAGGCTCTGCGCGGCTTTCTCGTAGTCCCGGTCGATGTGCGAGATGGCCGTGGCCAGCATCAGCACGACGACCGGGATCGTCACATGCACCAGCGCGATCAGCACGCCGAAATGCGTGAACATGAGCTCCAGCGGCCACTCGATCAGGCCGAGCTTGCGCAACGTTCCGTTGATGAATCCGTTGCTGCCGAGCACCGCGATCCACGAATAGGTGCGGACGATCTCGCCGAGAAACAGCGGCGTGATCGAAACCACCAGGATGAAGGACTTGAGGGCCCGGCTCTTCACTCGGACCAGCGCGTAGGCCAGGGGATAGGCGACCAGCAGCGAGGCGACCGTCGTCTCGACACTGAGCCACAGCGTGTTCGAGAACGCGCTGTAGTAGATCGACTTGCCCATGCCGCCGAAGTTGTCGAAGGTGAATCCTCCGACGTCAAGCGAACCGGGCACATGCGCGCGAAAGCTGAACTGCAGCACCGCGAGCAGCGCGACGGCGATACACGCCGCAACGATAACGGCCGGAGAAACCAGCCAGGCCCTCAGATCGGAGCGCATTCCGCGCTCAGTTCATGATGTTTTCGGTGAACCACTTGCGCCACTCGGCTGTCTTCTCGGCGCGCAGCTTGTGGTCGATGACGATGGCCTGCGTGTCCCACTGCGCCTTGGTCGTGAACACGCCGGGGAGCCTGGCGTCCTCGGCCGAGACGACGGCGTTGTCCACCACCGGGGAGGCCTTCTTCGACGCCACGATCTTCGACTGCACGTCGGAAGACAGTGCGATGTTCATGAACTTGTACGCGAGCTCGGTCTTCGTCGACCCTTTCATGATGCCCATGGTGTCGACGCCGAGCACCGCGCCCTCTTTCGGCATCGCCAGCTTGATCGGTACGCCCTGGCCGACCATGTAGTACGCGTTCATCGACAGGATCACCTCGACAGGCGTCTCGCCGGTCGCGATCAGCTGCTGCGCATTGGCGTCGTTCGTATAGAAGGCCTTGAAGTTCGGCTTGAGCGCCTTGAGCTTCTCCTGGCCCTTTTCCCACGACTTCGCATCGCCGCCCGAAAGCATCGCCGACACCGCGATCAGGTGGCTCGGATCGAAGTCGGGCGCGCTGATCTTGCCTTTCAGCGCCGGGTTCCAAAGGTCGTTCCAGCTGTCGAACTTGACGCTGGGCGGCACCATGTCGGCGCGATAGCCGATCGAGTAGACATAGGCCCAGCTGCCGATGTGATACGGGCTGATCTTCGCGCGGTCGACCAGATGGCTGAAATTCGGGATCTTCGCGGTGTCGAGCTGCTCGAAAAGATTGCTGCTGACGTAGAGCCAGCCGACATGCGACGTCGTGAAGGTGATGTCGCTCTCGGGCGTGGAGGCGAGCTTGGCCTTGTTCAGGCGGTCGATGGTTCCGCCGGTCACGTACTTCACTGGAACGCCGGTCTGCCGCGTGAATTCCTTCCCGATGTTTTCGTCGATCAGGTCGCGGAAGCTGCCACCCCAGGTACTGACGACCAGGGCATTCTGGGCCCAGGCCGACGTGCCGCCGATCGCGGCTGCGAGAACGCCCAGAGTCAAAAGCTTGCGAATCATTGAATTCCCCTCGGTCATTGGAAGTTGGTGAAGTTGAATCACCGACGCAATGATGGGA